>CAYWAD010000101.1:0-4091 GCA_964456045.1 uncultured Lachnospiraceae bacterium | reverse complement strand
ATCATAAGTCCCGTTTTGTAATCGGGATCCTCCGTGTCCGTCATTTCCCTGCCGTGATAATCGACATACGGACCGCAAATATCACGCGATCTTCCGACGCGTATGTTATAATCGCTCGAAAGCGATCCATACGAAACGAACAAATAATAGTAGCCTGTGTCGCTGTTATACCTGATGTAGGGGCCCTCTACGGCGCGGTCGCACCAGAGCGGACGGCAACAGATACAAGTTCCCATTGCTTCTTCCGTGCTTCTTCCGTCCTCACATTCGGATTTGTCCGCCGCGAGGCCCGTTTCGGGGTCAAGCTTCATCAGTCTGATTCCGCCCCAGAACGAACCGAACGCCATATACTGCTCGCCCGTTTTTTCATCAACGACGAGGTTTGCGTCAATGGCATTGACAGCGGAATTTCTGTTTGTTTTAACTACGATTCCGCGATAAGTATACGGACCTTCGGGCTTATCGGAAACGGCGAGATATATGCACGAGAGCTGAACTCCGAACGAGGAGCAGGAGCAATACATTCTGTATTCGTCACCGACTTTTATTATATCGGGTGCCCAAAGTCCGCGGCTGTGCGTCCATTCAAGGACTTCCTCCGGCGTTTCCTCTATGATTCCGCCGATCCATTTCCAACCAATCATATCGTCAGAACGGTACACGTTCTGATGCGTGCAGTACGCAAAATAATCACCTGATACGGGATCGCGATAAATCGCAGGGTCATGTGCGCCCCAAAGTCCGCGCTTTGTCATATCCGGACGAACAAAAGGCGGACGCGGACGTTTCGGGCGCATGTCGGAATTATTATGTCCGTTATTCGGCGGAGGGGGAGGTCCCACAGGGCGCTTCCATTCCGGCATAGGCGGCTGTGTCGGCGGTGCTTTCGGGTAAATTACGTCATATTTTTTCTGAGCTTCCATGGTTAATATCCCTTTCGTAAAGTTTCAGCCTCACATTTCCGATTTTACACGAAATTTTGTTCATAATCAACGACTATATTGTTAAGATTGCGGATATTTTTCCATCCCTTCGCTTTTTTCTTGACAGTTTTTTTTTCGAGTGATAAAATTACTTTAATTTTTATTATCCGAAGAAGGAGGATACCGTATGTACAACACCAACGAAAACAACAACACAAAAAAAGAAAGCAACGCAATAATGGAGGTAGCACTTCGAATTAAAGATTTGAGGGAAATACTCGAAATTACCGAAGAAGCAGCCGCAAAAGCAACGGGGGTGTCCGTTGAGACTTATCACGCTTATGAACAAGGCGAACTTGATTTTTCGTTCACGTTTATATACAAGTGCGCGCACCTGTTCGGTGTTGACGTAACGGATATTCTCAAAGGTTCAAGTCCGACTCTTACCGAATATTCGGTAACACGTAAAGGTTCCGGTCTGCCTATCGCACGCAGACGCGGATTTTCGTACAATAATTTAGCTCCCCTTTTCAAGGGTAAGATAGCGGAACCGTTTTCCGTCGTTGCAAAATACTCCGAAGCGGAGCAAAACGAGCCGATCAGACTTTCCACCCACGTCGGTCAGGAATTCGACGTCATCACAAAAGGTGAGCTTCTCGTCTCGCTTGACGGAAGAATCGAGCATCTTTACGAGGGCGATTCCGTTTATTACGATTCCTCCATGCCTCACGGTATGATCGCGACGGGTGGGCAAGACTGCGAATTCATCGCAATCGTTATGAATCAGGACGGAACCGCATACGAATACCCCGAAGAAAGCGTCTCCGCTCCGCAAAAAAGCATTTCCGTCACCGAATCGACGCCCGACATTTCCGCCGATTTCATCAAGGTTACAAAGAACGACAAGGGCACGCCGGTAAAAATCGAATTCACAAACGCTGACCGTTACAATTTTGCATACGACACCGTTCAGCGTCTTGCCGAAGAAAAGCCGGACAAGCTCGCGCTCGTTCATCTCGACAGAAACAAAAACGAGCTTCGTCGCACCTTCTCCGAGCTTGATCGCGATGTCAACCGCACCGCAAACTACTTGACCTCGCTCGGAATCACCAAGGGCGACCGCGTAATGCTCGTGCTTCGCCGTCATTATCAGTTTTGGACTTGCGTCTGCGCGCTCCATAAGATCGGCGCTGTTATGATTCCGGCAACAACACAGCTTTTGAAGAAAGACTATGTTTACAGATTTAACGCCGCAGGTATTAAAGCCATCATTGCAACTCGTCTTGACGGAGTTTCGGAGCACGTAAACGAGGCTGTTCCCGAATCCGAAACGCTTGAACTCCGCATCTCGGCAGGCGGTGATGCTCCGTGCCCTGACGGTTGGCTCGATCTTGACGCCGAAGTTGCTTCCGGCAAATATGCCGACACTTTCCCCAGAACAAAGGACACCGCGTGCGGAAACGACACGATGATAATGTTCTTTACATCCGGCACAACGGGCTACCCCAAAATCGCGGCGCACAGTTACGCCTACGCGCTCGGTCATTACATGACGGCGAAATATTGGCACAACGTAAACCCGAACGGACTTCATTTCACAATTTCCGATACGGGTTGGGGCAAAGCTCTTTGGGGTAAGCTCTACGGTCAGTGGCTCAGCGAAGCGCCCGTATTCATCTACGACTTCGACCGCTTTCACGCGGACGACATCCTCTCCGTAATTTCAAAATACAAAATAACAACCTTCTGCGCGCCGCCCACGATGTATCGCTTTATGATCCGCGAGGATCTGTCGCAGTACGATCTGTCATCGCTCGAATATGCGACAACGGCAGGAGAAGCGCTCAACCCCGAAGTATTCAACCGTTTCCGCGACGCAACCGGATTGAATGTAATGGAAGGCTTCGGCCAGACGGAAACAACTCTTGTTCTCGCCAATTTTGTCGGTTCGACTATAAAAATGGGTTCTATGGGACGTCCAAGTCCGCAGTACGACGTTGATATCGTTGATCCGGACGGTAATTCTCTCCCCAAGGGCGAAGTCGGTGAGATCGTCATTCACACGGGTGACACCGCACCCGTCGGTCTTTTCCAGGGCTACTATCGCTCACCCGACTTAACCGCGCAGGCTTGGCACGACGGCATCTATCACACCGGCGACACCGCATGGCGTGACGAGGACGGTTATTTCTACTACGTAGGCAGAGTTGACGACGTTATCAAGTCATCCGGCTACAGAATCGGGCCGTTTGAAATCGAAAGCGTCATAATGGAGCTTCCTTATGTTCTCGAAGTTGCCGTAACAGCGGCGAAAGACGAAATCCGCGGCAATGTAGTAAAGGCTACAATCGTGCTTACCAAGGGCACTGTCGGCACGGACGAGCTCAAACGCGAGATTCAAAATTACGTCAAGGAACATACCGCACCGTACAAATATCCGAGAATTGTCGAATTTGTTGATGATCTGCCGAAAACGATCAGCGGAAAAATCAGACGAGGCGTTATCCGCGGAGATGCAAAGTGAATCTCTTTGCAGGATGAAAATAACAAACGGCAAAAGTAAATCTGTCGATACCGGCAAAAAACCGGAATCGGCGAATACGCAAAGAAAGAGACTTCAAAGGAAAAAGACAAAACGGGCAAGACAAAAAAATGATGCAGAATGAATGGAGGTAACGTGGAATTTCTCGAAATCATTTCGGAATATGCGGTAACCATCGCGATTAAGCTGATCACCGCCGCCGTCGTATTTGTCGCAGGCAGATACATTATCAAAGGGGTTCTTTCGCTGTTTGCCAAATCAAAACCCAGAAAAAACATGAACGAAACCGCCGCAGGCTTCATAAAAAGCGCAATTTCGATCATATTAAATGTCGTTCTGGTTTTGACCGTCGCCGCCGTGCTCGGCGTTCCGATGAGCTCCATTATCGCACTTTTGGGCTCCGCAGGTCTTGCGATCGGTCTTGCGCTTCAAGGCGGACTTTCCAACTTCGCAGGCGGAATCATTTTGTTGATTTTCAAACCGTTTGACGTCGGCGATTACATCGTCTGCGGCACGGACGAGGGAACCGTTTCCTCCGTCGGCATTTTTTACACAACTCTCATCACGCCGGATTCAAGGCGCATCGTTTTGCCGAACAGCAATGTCACAAGCAGCTCGATAATCAA
>CAYWAD010000100.1:1923-4181 GCA_964456045.1 uncultured Lachnospiraceae bacterium | reverse complement strand
ACAGCATCAAGCGAATCCGCAAGGCGCTTTCTCGTGCCGTAACGATCCGCAGGGGTATCCTTATAGCCATCCGGCACCCAATAATTCGTAACAACAGTCTGACCGAGCTCCTTGCCTATATATTCCGCAATTTTACGACTGCGACGGCAATGCTCGATCCAGAACGCTCTTACCTCCTCGGAAGGAGACGAAAGTGTAAGTCCCGAATCGCTCATCGGATGCGAAAAGCAGGTAGGATTGAAGTCGATTCCGAGATTTCTTTCGCGCGCCCACTCTACCCACGATGCAAAATGCTTCGGTTCAATGTCGCATCTGCCGACATTTTCTCCGCCGTTATCAAGATATATCGCGTGAAGATTTATGCGTTTTTTACCGGGAATAAGTGACGCCGCTTTATCAAAATCCGCACGAAGCTGCACGATATTCGACGCACGACCGGGGTAGTTACCCGTCGTTTGGATTCCGCCCGTCAAGTCGCCGTTTGGGTTCTCGAAACCGCGCACATCATCACCCTGCCAACAGTGCATCGACACGGGGATTTTTTTCACACGTTCAATTGCCAGATCGACATCAATGCCGTATTTTGCATAAATATCCGATGCTGATTTATAACTCATTTCATTAGCATCCTTTCTTTGAAATTTGAATACTTTAATTTTTTTCGAGCAAACTCAAAAAACAGCCGTACGCTTCGTCCCACTCATCCTTTTCGTCAAACGCCGGGAGATATTCCTCAACCTCGAATGATTCTCTTATGATCGCGCGAGCGTCGCTTATACCGTTCAGATGACCAGATGCGATAAGCTGAGACGCTATGTTGCCGATTGCGGTTGCTTCCGTCGGTCCGGCATACACGGGCATACCGCAGGCATCTGCCGCAAGTTTGCAAAGATCCTTTTCCTTTGTTCCGCCGCCGACTATATTGATCGACTTTGCTTTTTTTCCGCTGATCTCGTTTATCTTTTCAACACCCCATCTGTACCTCAAAGCGAGCGAATCAAAGATGCATCTGATAATTTCACCCGGAGTTTCAGGTCTTCCCTGACCCGTTCTTTCGCAATAGTCTGCGATACGCTTCGGCATATTTCCCGCCGGAGTGAAGCAGTCATCATCGGGGTTAATTATAAATCGACGAGGCTTTGAGGCATTTGCCATGGAAGCAAGCTCATCAAACGAATATTTTTTGCCTTCGCGTATCCACTGGCGACGCGATTCCTGCGAGAGCCACAGCCCTGCGATATTTTTCAGCACACGAACGGTTCCGTCAGCTCCGCCTTCGTTTGTGAAGCTGTATTTGAGAGATTCGGGCGTGATTATCGGCTGTTTTGTTTCGGTTCCGAGCAGGCTCCATGTACCGGAGCTGATATAAACGAAATCCTCGTCGGTTGCCGGGACGGAAATGACCGCCGAGGCTGTATCGTGAGAGGCAACGTTTATAACATCAAGTTTTTTCGCGCCGGTAAATTCGGCTATATCGGGCAAAAGCTTGCCCAAATATGTGGACGGCTGCTTCATCGGAGCGAACAAATGCGCCGAAATTCCGAGGTTTTCGAGAATTTTCTCCGATATTTCGCGTTTTTCCGCGTCAAGCAATGCGCCCGTCGAAGCGATCGTATACTCGGTTGCCGTTATACCCGTGAGCAAATAGTTAAAGAGATCCGGAATGAACAAGATTTTCTTCGCGGAATTCAGCAAATGAGGATTATTCGTCACATCGGCATAAAGCTGATAGACGGTATTGAACACAAGATCCTGAATACCCGTGATCCCGTAAAGCTCCTCCCATGGAAGCACGGACAGAAACTTTTCCCTCGCATCGGCGTTTCTGAGGTCGCGATAATGCACGGGATTGGCAAGCAAATGACCGTTTGCGTCGATATATCCGTAATCGACGCCCCAAGTGTCAATTCCGATGGAAGCAACGCCGCCGCTCACCGTGGCGTTTCCTATCGCTTGAATGATATCCGAATAAAGCGACGGAAGATCCCAAGTATACTGATCTGCAAGCATTGCAGGTCTGTTTTCGAAGCGGTGGATCTCGTTAAGGGTTATTTTTTTGCCGTCAAAACCGCCTATGATTCCACGTCCGCTTGAAGCTCCGAAGTCCATGGCAAGCACATTATAGCTTTTCATTTTGTTTGCCTTTCAAATCGTTTTCAGTTTGATTTCGCCCACATTACCGCGTTACGCGCGGCTTCAACAGCAGCGGCAAACGCTTCCTCTGCCGTTGAATAAGTTCCCTTCACCTTTGTTTTTTC
>CAYWAD010000100.1:0-1823 GCA_964456045.1 uncultured Lachnospiraceae bacterium | reverse complement strand
GAAAGCGAAATTCCCGCCGCATCAAGCATTTTTTTGCATTTTTTCGCTTCGTCGGGTGTCAAAGTCGATACATTTTTGCCGTCAATGCCGCGAAGTTCGATTTTTGTAATTCCGAAGCGAACGAGACCTTCGAGCTGCTGCTCAAATTCGGGGGAATATTCGTCCGCAAACGCACTTAAAATAAAATTTGCCATAAATTAATTATCCTTTTTTATTAAATCAATCGCGGAATTCGTGGAATTTCGCTTTAAGATTATCGTGACTTATACGCATACTGTCGAAAAGGTCGATATACACATCGTCCTGCTCGATCATATGGTATTTTACGCCTGCTTCCTTTGCCGCGGAAATGATGGAATCGAAGTTCAGGTTGCCCGTAAGACACTCCGTCATAACGAGCTTATCGTCCTTGACCGTCATATCCTTGAGATGCAGGCAATAGATTCTGTCGCCGTGACGTCTTATATAATCGGCGGGATCTATTCCTGCAACGTGTGACCAATACGTATCGAACGTGAACATCACGCCTTCGGGATCCGTCATTGACATAAGGATATCGAGTCCGGTTTTATCTCCGTAGTGTTCGAATTCAAAGCGGTGGTTATGGTAAAGGAATCTCATACCCGCTGCCTTGATCTTTTCAACCGCCTCGGCGATGTCAAGCGCAAACTTTGCGTAACCGTCCGCCGTGTGGGGATACATATTTGCGATACCGCCGATACCGATGCTGTCGCAGCCGAAAAGCTTATGTTCTTCGATGATGCTGTCCGTTTCGTTTATGATTCTGTGAAGCGAGGTATGCGTAAGAATGCACTTTACGCCGTAAGTATCAACAGCTTCCTTAATCACTTCGGGTGTAACTTCCGCTCCGATTCCCGACACCTGCATATAACGATATCCGATTTTCGAAAGCTTTTCGATCGTTTCAAGGAAGTCCTTTTTTGTTTTTATTTTCTCGCGAACCGTATAAAGCTGTGCGCCGAGGTAAAGTTTGTTTTCCATATTCTTTCTCCGTTTTTGTATTTTTATTTAAGTTCTGCTACAGTTACACCCGCGTCGCCCTCGCCATACGCACCTATGCGGTACGATGAAACGCGCGGATCTGTTTTCAGGAACGAATGAAGCGCATTTCTGAGCGCGCCCGTTCCCTTTCCGTGGATGATTCGGACGGTATGCATACCCGAAACGATCGCTTCGTCGATATATTTGTCAACCGCGAACCAGCCGTCGTCTGTCGTATAGCCTCTTATGTCAAGCTCAGACTTGAAGCTGCCCGAACGCTCGACGCGGAACGTCGATACGTTTTCGGTCTTGCCGGACAAGGTTACGGTATTTTCCGTCGGCGCGAAGCGAATCTTCGACACTTTCGTTCGCGTCGTTATGTTATTAGAGCGAATCGTGACGTTGCCTGATTTGTCGGGACCGTCAGTGATGATTCCGCGGACTCCCGTGCCGGCGATTATAACATCGTCTCCGCGCCTATACTCACGCGGCGGAGTATATTCTTCAAGCTCCGGCATTTTTTCTTCGTAAAGCGACTCAGTTTCGCGCAAATGCGCCCTTATCGCACGCTTAGCATCGCTCATTGTACGTCCGAGATTTTCGCTTTCGCGCTCGCGCTTAACCTTTTCCATCTGCGCCATAATGAATTCACTCGACGCTTTTGCGGACGCAACAATGTCTCTCGCACGTTTCTCCGCTCGTTCCGCCTCTGCTTTTGCTCCGTCAAGCTCTGCTTTCAGCTTAGCCTCCGCGTTAGCCTTAAAACGTTCGTATTCTATACGCAAACGGCGCTGTTCCTCTTTTTCGCGCTCCATTTCAAG
>CAYWAD010000099.1:0-4188 GCA_964456045.1 uncultured Lachnospiraceae bacterium | reverse complement strand
AAACGCGTGCGCCGTTGCCCTTGAGCTTAGCCGCAAGCGCCATTCCGCAAGCAACGGAGAAGCCCTGACCGAGCGAGCCGGACGACATATCTACGCCGGGGACGCCCTTCATATCGGGGTGACCCTGAAGGTAGCTTGTTGTTTTACGGAAGGTTTTAAGATCCTCAACCGGGAAATATCCGCGGTTTGCGAGGGTGGAGTAAAGCGCGGGCGAAGTGTGTCCCTTGGACAGAACAAAACGGTCGCGATCCTCCATTTTGGGATTCTTGGGATCAATATTCATCTCCTCGAAATAGAGATATGTCAAAATATCCGCAACGGAAAGCGATCCGCCCGGATGTCCCGACTGTGCGTTATATACCGCTTCAACGATACCGAGTCTTACATCGGCAGCGGTACGCATAAGTTCTTTTTTTCTTGACAGTTCCATTGTACCTTGCTTTTCTCCTGTTCTTTATAAAATTATATTATAAGCAATCATTTACGGGAGATCCCCGCAGTTATCTTTATTTTACTATATGCATCGATGATTGTCAAATGTTTTTCAAGCAACTTTGATACATAAGAAGATAAAATTTATCTCATATCGGATTTTTCGGTTTACACGGGAGATGATTTGTGTTAAAATGTATTTGGGATGATTTGTTCATATTATTATATGTCCCCCAAAAAGACACAAAGTCACGTAATTTCGTCGAGATATCGGCATCACAAAAATAAACTTGGAGAACAAATATGCGTAAAACAAAAATCGTATGCACCCTCGGTCCCGCAAGCGAGACTGAAGATATAATCAGAAAGCTTTGCCTTGCCGGAATGAACGTTGCGAGAATGAATTTTTCTCACAACACTCACGAAGATCACAAAAGACGTATTGATCTCGTGAAAAAAGTAAGAGCGGAGCTTGGTCTGCCTATCGCCATTCTTCTTGACACAAAAGGCCCCGAATACAGAATAAAAACATTCGAAAACGGAAGCATCAACCTTAATGCAGGAGATCATTTCACTTTCACTTCCGATGATGTCATCGGCAACGAAACGATCGTTTCCGTAAGCTACGAAAAGCTCCCTGAAGAGCTTTCCGTCGGTCAGATCATTCTTCTCAACAACGGTCTTCTTTCTTTTGAGGTCACTTCCATCAAAGATCACCGCATCGAAACCACCGTTCTCTGCGGAGGCATCCTCTCCGACAGAAAAAGCATGAGTTTCCCCGGCCTCGTTCTCAAGCAGAAGTATCTTTCCGAACAAGACAAATCCGACATTCTTTTCGGCATCGAAAACGGAGTCGATTTCATCGCCTGCTCTTTCGTTTCAAAAAAACAGGATCTTCTCGACGTTAAGGAATTTCTTGCCGAAAACGGCGGCGAAAGCATCGAGCTTATCGCAAAAATAGAAAATCAGTCCGGATTTGACAACATAGACGAAATCTGCGAAGTTTGCGACGGTATCATGGTCGCAAGAGGAGACATGGGAGTTGAGATTCCCTTTGAAAAGCTCCCCGCAATCCAGAAAAAACTCATCACAAAATGTCGCATGGTCGGCAAGCGCGTTATCACCGCGACAGAAATGCTCGAATCCATGATAACCAATCCTCGCCCCACAAGAGCCGAAATTTCCGACGTGGCAAACGCCGTTTACGACGGAACATCCGCAATTATGCTCTCCGGCGAAACCGCAGCCGGCAAATATCCCGTTCAGTCCGTTGAGACGATGTCCAAAATCGCGGAAACCGCAGAAAGCAACATTCATTATGACAAAATATTCCGCCACGCAGATTTCGAAATCAAGAACACCGTTGATGCCATTTCCCACTCTACCTGCGGCATGGCAATCGATCTTAACGCAAAAGCCATCGTTGCCTGCTCCATTTCCGGTCAGACGGCACGTATGGTATCCAGATTCCGTTCCCCCGTTGACATAATCGGTCTTACAACAAGCGAAAAGACATGGCACAAACTCGCTCTTTCGTGGGGCGTTATCCCTGCAATGAGCGAACAGCTCCCCTCAACGGAAGTCCTTTTCTACACCGCGAAAAAAGTCGCAGAGAGAACTCTCGGCTTGAAGCACGGGGACAGGGTCATCATCACCGGAGGCGTTACAAACGGTCAGTCCGGAAATACAAATCTGCTCAAGGTTGAAGAAATATAAACAAGTCAAACAAAAACATCAAATGCCCGAAAGGTGAATTTATTATGCCGGAACTTCTTTCTCCCGCAGGCAACCCCGAAAAGTTGCGTGCCGTTTTTCGCTACGGTGCGGACGCAGCATATCTCGCAGGAAAGATATTCGGTATGCGTTCCGCTTGCGATAATTTTTCCCGTGAAGAGATTCTTGATGCCGTTGCGCTTGCCAAAAGCCTCGGCAAAAAAATATATGTAACGGTAAACACTCTGCCCCGTACATATCAATACGAAGCTCTTGCGGAATACATTGATTTTCTCGCTTCGTCCGGAATAGACGCGGTTATCGTCGCCGACATAGGCGTATTTTCCCTCATCCGTGAACGCGCGCCGGAGTTGGAAATACATATTTCGACGCAAGCTTCCGTTGTGTCAGCCGCGTCCGCAAACGCATGGCACAAGCTCGGCGCCAAAAGGGTCGTGCTTGCTCGCGAGCTTACGTTTGACGAAATCCGCGACATCAGAAAAAACACACCGTCCACCTTGGAACTTGAAGCCTTTGTCCACGGCTCTATGTGTATATCCTACAGCGGTCGTTGCCTTATTTCAAACTATCTTTCAAGCCGTGACGCCAACAGAGGCGCTTGCTCGCAACCCTGCCGTTGGAATTATCATGTCAGAAAGTTCGAGATCGCAGAAGAAAAGCGCGAAAATCTGCCGCTTCCCGTTGAAGAATACGAGGATGGCACATTTATAATGAGCTCGCGCGACATGAATATGATCGCTCACGTACCCGAACTTGTCGAAGCCGGTATCGACAGCTTCAAGATCGAGGGTCGTGTTAAGAGCGCGTACTACGGAGCGGTTACCACAAACGCATACCGTATCGCGATCGACGGTTATATGTCCGATCCGAACAAATATGAATTCGATCCCGCGCTTTACGCGGAGCTTGAAAGCGTTTCGCATCGCGAATTCTGCACCGGTTTCTATTTCGGGGCTCCCACCGAGGGCGCAAACACCGTGACCGAAAACGGATATTTGCGCGAAAAAGCATATCTTGCGACAGTTTTATCGTATGATGAAAAAACAGGTCGTGCGCGCTTCGTTCAGCGCAACAAACTCTCCACCGGCGACGGCGTTGAGCTTATCTCTCCCGGTAAGATCGGCAGAGGCTTCACCGTCGGCACGCTTTACGGCGAGGACGGCGTCGAAATCCCATCCGCTCCTCATCCCGGAATGATTTTCGAAACGGAAGTCCCTTTCCCCGTGCTCCCCGGTGACATTATGCGCGGAGCGTAACAAACGTTGATTTAACATTTATGCCGCCGTGCGCGGATGAAAGGAAATTTTATGAGACTTTTGGAATTTCTCAAAGCAATCCTGTTCGGCATCGTCGAGGGCATCACGGAATGGCTTCCCGTTTCTTCAACGGGACACATAATCCTGCTTGACGAATTCATTCATTTTGACGTAAGCGAAGCTTTTATGGAGCTTTTCGAAGTCGTCATTCAGCTCGGCGCGATCCTTGCCGTGCTTGTGATCTATTTTCATCGGTTGAACCCCTTTTCACCGAAGAAAACGGACACCGAAAAAAAGACGACTTGGCACCTTTGGTTTGCCGTTGTCGTCGGTGTAATTCCCTCTGCCGTTATCGGTCTGCTTTTCGATGACTGGTTCAACGAAAAGTTCTACAATTGGCAGACCGTTGCCGTCACGCTGATCGTTTACGGTATCGCTTTTATACTTATCGAATATTTTCACCGCGAAAAAACGTATAAGATCACCGATGCGGACGGTATTACAATGAAAACCGCGCTCTTTATCGGTGCTTTTCAAGTGCTTGCCATAATCCCCGGCACCTCACGCTCCGGCTCAACGATTCTCGGCGCGATGCTTCTCGGCGTTTCACGCACTGCGGCAGCGGAATTTTCATTCTTTATGGCGATCCCGACGATGCTCGGCGCGTCGGGACTTAAAGCCGTGAAGCTCGTTCTCGACGGCGGCGCCACCGCTGTAACGGGCGAGGAATGGCTCTTGCTTTTGACCGCTTCCGTCGTTGCTTTTG
>CAYWAD010000098.1:2203-4275 GCA_964456045.1 uncultured Lachnospiraceae bacterium | reverse complement strand
TTTTCGGTCTCTGTGTCGAGAGAAGCCGTTGCTTCGTCGAGAATGAGAATGCGCGGATCATGGAGAAGTGCGCGTGCGATTGCGATTCTTTGACGTTCGCCTCCGGAAAGCGTGTGTCCTTTTTCGCCGACCTTTGTATTGTATGCGTCGGGCATTTTCATGATAAATCCGTGTGCGCCTGCAAGCTTTGCCGCAGCAAGAACCTCGTCACGAGTTGCAGACGGTTTTGCATACGCAATGTTGTCGTAAATTGTGCCGGAGAAAAGGAATGTTTCCTGAAGCACAACACCGATTTGAGAGCGCAGGGACGACTGAGAGATGTCACGAATGTCAATACCGTCTATTGTGACAGTTCCGTCGTCAACATCGTAAAGTCTCATAACAAGGTTGATGAGAGTTGATTTGCCGACTCCCGAACGTCCGACTATGCCGATAAAATCGCCCGGTTCAACTTTTAGCGATATGTCATGAAGCACGTTTGCACCTGCATCATAACCGAACGATACATCTTTGAATTCGATGTAGCCCTCGATATCAAGCTCTTTTGCGTCGTTTGCATCCTTTACGTCAACGTCCTCGTCGATAATATCGAAGATTTTTACAATGCTTGTCATTGTGCGCTCCCAACGGCGAGGAAACATTGAAAGCCAACGAAGCGGTCCGTAAATAATGCTGACATATGAAGTGAATTTTTGCATCTCACCGAGCGTCATTGTGCCATCGAGGATCTTTGTTCCGACATAGTAGAGCAGGAAGAATTCACCTATGCCCATGAGAAAGCTCATAAGCGGCGAGAATTTTGCGAAGAACGATTCGGATATGATCTGAGCATCACATTCGTCATGCGTTGCTTTGTCGTAGCGCTCCATTTCGCGGTGCTCCATGCCGAATGCCTTGACAACGCGGATTCCGCTGAAAATATCGTGAAGTATCGTGTTGGCACGTGAGTTCATTTGCCACTGTCTGTGGAACATACGGTGCATTTTTTTTCTGAACAAACGGTTTGCAATAAGTACAAACGGTGCCGGAAGAAGTATCAAAAGGGCAAGTCGCCAATCGTATACAAAAAGTATGATGCCGACAACGATAAAAACGATAATCTGTTCAATAAATCCGCCAATCTCGTTTGTAATGAAGCCTTGAAGCTGATTTGTGTCGTCGGTTACGCGATTCATCAACTCGCCGGCTGTCCTTTTTGAAATTCGTGAAACGGAAAGTTGCTGGATTTTCGAAAATACCATGTCACGAAGCTTTACAATGATTTTCGTTCCGGCGTTTATCATTGCAAGACTGCGGACGACACCGAGCGCTCTTTGAAGAATGTTTACGCCTAAAATCGATAAAACAACAGTTATAAATCCGGTTAAAAATACAGTGGTTTTTGAAAGTTCGAGCGCGTTGTCCGCTTGGATATATTTGTCAACGAGGATACGGTTGAGCTCCGGCGGAAGAAGCTGTATTGCGGCGGTGACAAAATAAAGGAAAATTGAGAAGAAAATGTATCCGCGATACGGCTTTGCGATTTCCCACACGCGCTTGAGATAGCCGGCTTTGGCTGTGCAGTGCGGACAGATATGTGATCCCGGAGGGTATTTTCTTTGACATTCGGGACACACGGTATCTATGTCCTGCTCGTATGCATAGTTGTATTTGCCGTGCTCAAGTTTTCTGTTAAGCTGCCAAAGTATTGAAGAATATGCGTCTTTGTGTGCCATGGTAGCACGGCAGAGAAGTGTATGAACGCCGTCATATACACATTCGGCAAATACACACCCGACGCCGGCAACGTATTTATATTCCGTTATTTTTTCGGCGTCATAGTCTGAAATGAGCACATCATGCTCATAAACGTAAACCTTTTTTTCTGTTACCGCCACGAAACCGTCTGTGGGAATTTCGGATTCGTCGTGTGACAGATCGTAGCTGAATGCAACGATGACATCCGAAGGTGAAATTTCGTGATTTAATCGGCACAGATGTGAGGTCAATTCGGTTCTTTCACTCATGTTAATTCGCTCCTTTCTTCAACGGAGTCGCGATCAGAGATAAAGCTCGATCTTTTTATAGCTCTT
>CAYWAD010000098.1:0-2103 GCA_964456045.1 uncultured Lachnospiraceae bacterium | reverse complement strand
TTGTCGTGATCAAGCACGGAAATGTAGCGGTAATGATGCTCATAAGGGAATGAGCGATGCAGATATATTCTGTCATAATATTTTTCGCCGCCTGTAGGCTCTCCGTCCGACCCCGTTCCTACGGGAAGATTAACTCTAAGAGAGAGAAAATCGCCCTCACGCTTGAAAACGGAATTATCCGATGTTAAATATGTTATGGAAACAACCTCAGAAAGAGCTGTTGTTTTTAGTTCATTCATAGTCAGACCTCCTGATTTTAGCCTTCTATGCCGATGTTGCGAAGCGCTTCCATCTGCATTTTGTAAAGACCGTAATAGATTCCTTTTTTGCGAATAAGCTCGGAGTGAGTGCCGAATTCCGGCATTTTTCCGTTTTCGATGACGATAAGATGATCGGCGTCACGCAGAGTTGAGAGACGGTGCGCGATCATGATCGTTGTGCGTCCCTTAATGAGCTGTTCCAATGCTGTCTGAATCTGACGCTCTGTTTGTGTGTCCATTGCTGCTGTCGCTTCATCCATAATAAGAATTTTCGGATTCAGAAGTATAGCTCTCGCGATTGAAACGCGCTGACGTTCTCCGCCCGAAAGATCCTTGTATCCGAAGCCGATCATCGTGTTGTAACCGTCGGGAAGCTTGACGATAAAGTCGTGTGCTCCCGCGATCTTTGACGCCGTTATAACGTCCTCGTCCGAGGCGTCCGGACAGGCATACTTGATATTATCCTTGATCGTTCCCATAAACAAATATGTTTCCTGCGAAACGATTGCGATGTTTCGTCTGAGCTCGTCAAACGGAATGTCACGCACGTTAACGCCGTCAATCCTTATCTCGCCGGATACTGTGTCGTAAAGTCTTATGAGCAGATTGGCAAGCGTGGATTTTCCGGCACCTGTATGACCGACAATACCGATGATTTTGCCGGGAGCGATGTCAAAGCTTACTCCGTCAATGATCTTACGGTTTTTCTCGTAAGAAAATTCGACGTTGTCAAATGTGACTCTGCCTTTAACTTCACCGAGCGAAACGGGATGCTCGCTTTCCGTAACATCCGGGATAGCATCCATGATCTCCGAAAGACGGTTCATGGAGTTAAGGCTGTCCGTCATTGTGTAAACAACGTCAATAAAGAACATAAGCGGAGAGAATACCATGTTCATGTAGGCGGTGAAGGTCAAAAGTTCACCGTATTTGATCTCCCCCTTAATGACCATCCAGCCTCCGAAACCGAGAATGAGGATGTTTCCTATGTAAAGCAGAAAATTGACGATAGGGAAGGCGGTTGAATTGTAAACAGATGCTTTTTTGTCGGCGTCTGCAACGGTTTGGCTGCGTTTTGCGAAGCGCTGAGCTTCTTCATTCTCCTTTGAGAACGCTTTAACAACTCTGATGCCCGTAAGTACGTCACTGAGAAGCGAATTAAGTGAACGGGACGCAGAAAAACGTTTTGCGTGGAATTTGTCCATCTTGTCAAACAGCTTTTTGATAAGGAAAGCAACAATCGGAACCGTAGCGAGAGAAATCAGAGAGAGCTTCCAGCTCATCATAAACATGATGATTATGATGCCGATGATTTGACAGACATTAACAAGAAAATACGGAACCGTGTCACAGAAGAAAAAGTAGATGTTGTTTGCGTCACGGTTGACCTGGGTCATAAGTCCGCCGGTTTGACGATTTGTAAAATAGCTGATCGAAAGCCTTTCTATGGATTTGAAGATTTCCTTTTTCAAATCGTATGTAACACGTGCCGCAATGACGGATGTAATTAGGCTGTTTACCATCGTTACAAGCATAGAGATGATTCTTGTAGCAAGAATTATGCCAATGACAAGTAAAATCTGACCGGCGAATTTACCGTCTTTCGAAAGAACTTCGTCATAGTAAAATCCGCTCGAAATATAAGGGGAAAGAATGCCGAGCGCACTTGTGAGAACAAGCGTAAGCAGGATGAGTGCAAGCTTACCTTTGTATCTCAGGAAGAAGCCGGAAAAACGCTTCAGAATGTGTACCTTGTCCATGCATTTCGGACATATCTTTCTTTCCGGATCGGCGTATCTTTTGCCGCATTTCGGACAGAAAAGCTCCTCTTTTTTGTCATCAT
>CAYWAD010000097.1:0-4351 GCA_964456045.1 uncultured Lachnospiraceae bacterium | reverse complement strand
TTAATGCTGCATATACTTATTCTCATGATGGAAATCTTATTTCTGCTCCTGCAGGATATTCAGCCACAAGTGATGGTGTATATGGTGTATTAAGTAGTGCATGGAACAATAATGTAAGTGTAAAAGAATTTAATAGTCCTGAAGATTTGTTTATCTATACTGAGACTAATGTTGTTAATGGTAAAGAAGTTGAAGAAGATATCATTTATGTTGTTTCTTCATCAACTAGTGTCGATAGTGATACTAAGAAATGTTATAATACATTGATAGTGTTTGATGGTAATTTGAATTACAAAGAAAAAGTAGATAAATTTGAAGTTAATCCTAGCAATTTTACTAATTTAGAATTAAGTAAGATGAAAACTAGAGTTGATGGAAATTCTCCAACAAGTTCAGTATTCACTAGTGTATATTCATATGAAACAATTAAAAAGGTTAGAGAAATACCATATGAAGAAAGAACTGAAGATGAGAAAATGTATATTAAACTTTATGGCGTTAGTGGTGTTTATCGTGCTCAAAGAGCTAAACGCGATAGCAACAATGTAATTATTGAAGGCGAATATGAAGATTTAATTTATTTATGTGATACTCAAAATAATCAAATAGTAATAGTTGATGCTAAAACTTATGAAGTTGTTCAAGTTGTATCCGCTCCTACTGATCAAGCATTATCTGAGAAAACATTCTCACCAACTAAACTTGTTACTGATAGTAGTGGTAGAATATATGTTATTAGTACAGGTGTTTATGAAGGTATTATTTTATTAAATAATAAAGGTGGATTTATGAGATTTGTTGGTGTTAACTATACATCAATGAGTTTCTGGGATGCATTATGGCGTAATCTTGCTACAGAAGAACAAAGAGAACAAATGAATTCAGTTTTAAATACAATATTTAACAATTTAACTATTGATTCTCAAGGATTCATTTATACAGTTTCTGATGCTGTAACTAATAGTGAAACAAATACAACTGATGATTCAGCGATGATTAAAAGAATTAATCAGGCAGGTAAAGATGTATTGATTCGTAATGGTTACTCTGTTCCTAAAGGTGATTTAATCACTATTAAAACTGGTACTAATGCTGGTGGTTCAAAATTCTCTGGTATTACAGTTAATGAATATGGAATGTATACTGTTGTTGATACAACTGGTGGAAGATTATTTACTTATGATAAAGAAGGAAATTTATTATATATTTCTGGTGGAAAAGGTGATGAAGTAACAGACTTAAAAAATCCTGTTGCTGTTCGTTATCAAGGTGAAAACTTATTGGTTCTAGATAAAAATAATCGTGTTATTGTTAGATATACGCCAACTGAAGTAGGTAGAATGATTAATAAAGCAGTTCAATATCAAGCAAAAGGTGACTTAGAGTCAGCAAGTGAAGAATGGCAAAATGTAATTAATCAAAATCCAAATTATGAATTAGCTTATGTTGGTGTTGGTAAAACATATCTATCTGCTGGTCGTTATCAAGATGCAATGGAATATTTCAAAATCGGATTTGATGTTGATTATTATTCTAAAGCATACAAGTTATACCGCGATGATAAGATAAAGAAATATTTCCCATATGCAATGACAGGTGTTGTTGTTTTAGTTGTAGTTTTAATTGTGTATAAGATTTATAAATCTATTCGCTATAAAAAATCTGATGCAGGGTTTGGTGATGAATAATGAGTGAAAATACAAAAAATTTAGTTGTTTCTAATGATGAAAAAGAACAAAGCCAAATCCGCAAGATTTGGGGAAAAATAGTCAAATTCTTAAAATGGTTTAATGCTGAATTCATTAAATTTCCGTTATTCATTTTATTACATCCATTAAAAGGATGGGATGAATTCAAACGTGAAAAACGCGGAAAAATGAGCGTTGCATTAGGATTTATTGTATTTGTAATATTTTTAAGTATTATGGAATTCCAATATTCTGGTTTTATTGTAAATCAAGTTAATGTTACAGATTTAAATATGTTAGGAGAAATTGCTTATATTATTGCTCCAATTGTTTTAGTAACAGTTGCTAACTGGAGTATTACAACTTTGTTTGATGGTAAAGGAAAAATGAAAGAAATCTTTATGATGATATGTTATTCACTTTTCCCTG
This sequence comes from uncultured Lachnospiraceae bacterium, assembly GCA_964456045.1. Taxonomy (GTDB): domain Bacteria; phylum Bacillota; class Clostridia; order Oscillospirales; family CAG-272; genus DTU064. The sequence goes on along the minus strand of CAYWAD010000097.1, from coordinate 2,234 downwards.
TTGCATGGACAAAACTTGTTGGACTATTTTTAAGTAATATTGTTTCTCAGCAAGAGCAAGCTGTTTACACATTAATATTAGCTTTAGGAATTTTCTTTATGTGTTATATGGCTTTCTTTGGATTTATTTCTCTTCATGAATTTGGTCTAATTAAGTGTATTGTAACATTAATTGCTACTGCTGTAGCTTTACTTGTTATTTGTTTTATTGGAATTTTATGTTTCGATTTAATACAGAAAATGATAGGATTTGTTTACACGATATATCGTGAAATAACCTTAAGGTATTTCTAGAAGGAGGAATAAGAATGAAATTTTTTAGATTAAGATATATTATTCCGACTATACTTGCCGTAATTTTAGTTGTATTTTTAGGAGTTTATTTTATTGGCGGGTTAAAACCAAGTGCTAAAATAAATTACAATAATGAAAAATTTGATGAATCTAGTTTAATGGATGCTAATGATATAACATTGAGCAGTTCAGTTTTAGTTGCTAAAAATGATAAATATTCAATGTTCTTTGATGAAGAAACTACAATTATAAAAGTTGTATTAAATAGTAGTTGTGTTTCACCAAGTAGCCCATCTGTTTCAGAATGTAAAACAGTTTATGAAACAGCAGATAGTTCATCAAGTGTAGCATCTGAAAAGTCTAATTTCTTATTAAGATATTTCTTAGATGATGGTACTATTAACAATTCAGATTTGACATCTTGGTCAAATAGTGTTCAATATGAAAATAGAATAACAGGACTAAAAGAAAGACATTATAAATTTAATTATTTAGATGATGGTACTGGTATTGATGTTTTATATGAAATAGGAAATTTTACAAATGTAATTTCATATTTCCCAAAACAATTTGATAGAACTACATATGATAATTTGTTTAGAGGTAATTTAGTATTTTATAATTCTACTGATAATGAATTATTAAAACAAAATGGAGATATAGTTTTAAAATATACAGGTAAAGGTGCTACATATAGTTCTGAATGTGCCGCATATTTAGAAGAAAATGGTTTAGCCACTGTTACTGAAAAGAAAGATGCTAATGGTAATTCATTAGGTGCTTGGGATTTAGACAATTTATTAGATAGTAGTGGAAGATTAAAAGCTAAACTTGGTGTTGACTATAATACTAATGCTTTAGAAGGAGAGGAAGGCTATTCTCCTTGTACTGCTAATCCATTTAGTACATCAACTATTATAAATTACTTATATTCAACTTCAGTTTATGAACTTGAATCAACATTAAATGGTGATACTTCAAATTTACTTAATATTTTCACAAATCAATATGTTGAAAACAGTTCACAAATATTCAAGTTTAATGCTTCAAAAGCTCCAATTGTTATTTCAAATTTATTGAAATATATGTATACAATAAATGAATATGATGAAAATGGTATTCAAACAAAAGAAAATTATTTATCTTTATATGATAGTTCAACAAGAACATATAGAAATGTTTATTATGACTATTTTGGAACTGGAAATTTAGAAAAATATAAAATTGGAGGTTTCCAAGCCCAAGATGAAGATGGTAGATGGTTATATGATGAGGATGGTTATCCTATTCAATCTGCTTTTACTCAAGAATTAGCTGAAGAACAAAATATTTTGTTTGGTCATAATGATGAAGCAAAATCAACTTCATTTAAAGTAGGTTTAAGATTTAAATTAACTGATGAAGGATTTAAAGTTACAGTTTTGAATGAGTCAATTTCTGAAGATTCTGATGCAAGAATTTATCAACTTCAAGTATTGCCTTATTTTACTGTTAATAATGATAAAAATAGTGAAGGACAAATTGTTATTCCTGATGGAAGTGGAGCAGTTATTAGTTTCAATAGTGTAAAGGATGTTCAAAATGCTAGTGCATATAACAAGAGAATTTATGGTATTGATTATACAATTCCACTAAAAGAAGCAGGAGCTGCTAATGAAGATTTAATGTTTGGTATGTATGGATTCCTAGATCAAACAGAGAAAAAAGGAGTTGTAGCGATAATTGATAAAGGTGCAAGCCTTTCATGGCTACAAGCCGACTTCTTAAGAGCAAGTCAAACTACTTCATATAACTATGCTCGTTTTGTAACAGATTTAAGAACTTATGAAAGTGTATCGCTTAGTTCTGGTTCATCATTTAATAAATGGACTAATGAAATTTATCCTGGTGATATTGCTTATGAATATCGTTTCTTAGATGAAGATGAATTAACTTATGTTG
>CAYWAD010000096.1:0-4370 GCA_964456045.1 uncultured Lachnospiraceae bacterium | reverse complement strand
GTATCAATATTTGACATAATAATTTGTGTGTTTAGCGGTAAATCGGAGCGCAGACATCGTTGCCGTCTTCATCCGTTGTCGAAATCTTCACCGTTACCTCGCCTGTGACGGAGACTGGAAGCGTGAATTTTGCGGAAACGGACGAAAGCACGTCCACATACATGTTGCGTTTGTCGGTAAATACAATTTTTTCGCCGGAGCTGACTTCAAAAACGAGATTGATGCATCCGTCGGCGTTGTTGTTCATAACGGTTACATCCGCGATAATTGCGTCGCTTGTGTGCGAAATGTTTCCGCTTGTCGAAATGCCGTAATGCACGGGTTCGGTAACGCCCTCAAGCGTAGGCTTTACGGGAAGCATATTGCCGTTTTCGTCAAAATAAAGTCTATCGAGCGCGGGCTCGCGGTGGCTTCCCGCGTAGAGACCTTCGCCGACTTCAACTGTTGTGGGAATGTTGAATCGGTGGTAGCAAACGTACCATTCATCCGTTCCCGGAACGTTGAGTATACTGTGATGACCCGTACACATGATACGCGGATCGTTTGCGTTTTCGCGGGAGATCAGTATATCCGAGCCTTTCGGACGCTCTGTGGGAGAGTCGGAAACGCCCCAACGCACGGTGTAGTCCGCGCGTTCCGTGTTGCCCTCACTCCAAGTGAAGTAATATTTACCGTTGCGTTTTACAACAAACACGCCCTCTGTAAAATGATTGGGAGTAATGGTGTGGATATCGCCGTCGATCGAAATCATATCTTCAGAAAGCTTCGCAACGTAAAGACCGCCGTTACCCCAATAAAGATATGGTGTGCCGTCGTCATCAATATATACCTGGGGATCTATCATTTGTCCGGGTTTTGTTCCTGCCGGTACGAGCGGGTGACCGATGTCGATGAAGGGACCGCTCGGCGAGGTTGAAACGGCAACGCCGATGTTTCTGCCACCGTCCTTGCCGGTTTCGTTCCAGCCGTAACGTCCGCCGCTGTAATAGAAATAGTATTTTCCGTTGCGTTCGATTGCGGACGGTGCCCACGCCATAACGCCGCCTGTCCACGGGATGTCCGCGAAGTCGAGGATGACACCCTCATCCGTCCAGTGCAAGAGGTCGGGCGAAGAAAACGCGTGGAAAAGGGTGCTTTGCCAGCCGTTTGTGCCGTCCGTAGTGGGATAAATGTAGAATTTTCCGTCAAGCGGAATGATGCCGGGATCGCCGAAAACACCGTGTTCGCCGAGAGGTGAGTTGCCCCATTCAACCGTTTTGAGAGTGAGTTCTGTTTTTTCACCGTCCGCGGCAGTCAAAATTGCCTTAACGTCGGACGAAAAATCGCTTCCGTCAAGTTCGATTGTACAACCGTCCGCAAGCTCGAAGCTCGGAACGATGTCGTTTTTGTGAGTGGGGACAACAGGAATGATGATTTCCGTATCATTTATTTGTACGTTGAATTTTTTGATGTTTTTTCCGTAAACGGAGAGAATTTTGTCTTTTAGCATTGCTATAATCCTTTGTTTTGGAGTTTTCTGTATATTATTTTAATATAATAATCCGATAATGGCAAGGGCAAATCGATTTTTTCATCAAAAAAGCAAGTTATTCAACTGTATAAAATTGTTGTCGAATTTTATACAGTTGAATAAAATAAATATCAAATGTAGTGGTCAATGGCGAGTAGCAGGGAAAAACCGACCAAAAACGCATATATTGAAAGTTGGGATAGGTTTTCGTCGGACGTTTGCATCTCTCCGCTCACAACGTATAGCATCGTTCCTCCGGCGAAAGCGAGCGCGAAGGGAAGCAAAGCGGATGCGATTGAAACCGCGAAGTAGCCTATGAAGGTGCCGATCACTTCAACCGAGCCCGAAAGTGCGGCGATCATAAACGTCCGTTTTTTTGAGACACCGACGCTGAGTAGCGGCGAAATAACGATCATTCCTTCCGGGATGTTTTGCAGCGCGATGCTTCCGGCGATTTTAATTGTGTCGGAAAAATTACCTCCGAATCCGACTCCGGCGGCAAGTCCCTCCGGAAAATTGTGTATCGCGATTGCGGTTACGAACAGGATTGCGTGAGTCGCGGCGCGGTTTTCGTCTGCGGATGCGTTCGAATTGCCGAGCAGCTTTCCTGCGTCGGGGATCAGCTTGTCGAGCAAATTTACGGCGAAGGCCCCCGTAAAAACGCCGAGCAGGGTTATGGGGCAGGCAAACGCGCCGCCCGATTCGATTGACGGTATGATAAGAGCGAGTACCGCGGCGGAAAGCATTGTACCGTAGGTGAAATAAAGCATCGCGTTTTCGGCTTTTTTTGAAATCCTTTGAAAAATAAATCCGAGAATACCTCCGATTACGGTTGCTCCGCCGACGGAAAAAGCAACGATTGAAACAAGCAGCATTTAAGCCTCCGATATTTTTACATTCTCGGTACAGTATATTCTGTTTTTTGGAGATTGCCAAAGCCTCAGGGAAATTAAAATATTCAGCTCTTTTTGCAAGAGCGGTTGATTTTGTCGATCGGAGTGTGATATAATAATCACGTTCGGACTACAGTGAAGCAAAAAGTCCGCGAACGGAGATTATCAATGAAAGAAGAATTTAACGGAGCCGTGCTTGCTTATCTCGGTGACGCTGTTATTGAGATATGGACGCGCGAGCTTTTGCTGTCCTGCGGAATAACTTCGTCCGCCGTTGCATCGGCTGAGGCGCTTTTGTTTGTTACGGCAAAGTCGCAAAGCGAAGCCTACGAAAACGTAAAAGATTTTTTGACGGAGGAGGAAGCAGACGTGTTCCGTCGCGGCAGAAACGCACATGTTACCGTTCCGAAAAGCGCATCCGCCGCAGAATATCACAGGGCAACGGGATTCGAGGCTTTGCTTGCCGCTCTTTGGATGGACGGAAAACGCGACAGGATCGACGAGATAATGTCCGTCGCTTATGCGGAAAAGCTCGAAGCGCTCAAAAATCGCCATTCCGACGGCGTGCGATAAAATTTTGTGATTTAATTTGAAAATATAAATAAAAACATCAAGGAGAATCAAAAATGAAGAAATTTTTTGCTGAATTCAAGGCTTTTATCAGTCGCGGTAACGTGCTTGATATGGCAATCGGTGTAATCGTCGCAAATGCGTTCGGAAAAATAACAACAGCGCTCATAAACGATGTGTTTATGCCTGCAATCGGACTTATCGTCGGCGGTAATGACTTTACCGATACGCTCAACTGGGTGATAGTCGCGCCCACGCTTGATGAAGCCGGAACCGTGATCGACGCCGGCGTTACGATAGGCTTCGGTACATTTGTGTCCGAGGTTATCAACTTCATCGTTATCGCGTTCATATGCTTCTCTATCGTTAAGGCTTTCAACAAGGCAAACGCTCTCGCGGAATCCGTAAAAGCGAAAAAAGCGGAAGAAGAAGCTGTCGAAGCCGAAAAGGCTGCTGCGGAAGAACCGCCCAAGCCCACTCAAGAAGAACTTCTTGCAGAGATCCGCGATCTTCTCAAAGCAAAATCGGAATAAAACAAAAATCCTTCGCTTAAAGCAATGTGTCCTTAACGGAGAAAACCGAATAGGATGAACAACATGACGGTATGGTCGAAAGCCTGTACTGTCTTTTGTTTTACAAAAACAAAAAAGAAGGTTGATGACATTCACGCATCCTATGAGCGCGCCGGTGCTGACTTAAAGGCAGTGGAATGCCGTCTGCGAGAGATGCAGCCTCTTGCTGGCGCAGCTGTGATGATGCGTCTTGCCGACTGCTGCTTTGAGGAGATCGGCACAGAAGTTGAATATGAATTTGCACTGGAGTACTACCGGAAGGCAGAGCGTCTGTTCTATAACCGGTTGTAAGAAGGTGATTTTTCGATAAAAGGCAATTACGAAAAAGTCATCGCCCGTCAGGAAGATCCGCAAGCTTTTCGGAAAGCTATTGCAGAGTGTTTTTTGAAAAACGGACATGAGGTGTTCGGTATAGACAGACAAAAAAACTGTAACCAACGAAAAATACACGCATTTCGTTTGCGATGTTCGAGACACGGAGCATCTCCCGGACGTGGATGGGACTGATATCCTTATTAATAATGCAGGTACGCAAAATGAGGACGATATAGGAATCAACCTAAAATCGCTTATAAACATTACAGAAAAATACGCTGTGCGGGACGGTATCTGTTCCGTTCTTAATATCGGTTCCGCAAGTGCTCATACGGGCTCTGAATTCCCCGAATACTGCGCGAGCAAGGGCGATGTACTTGCGTACACGAAAAATGTTGCAATCCGAATCGCAAAATAATCAAAAATTTTATAAAAAGCCCTTGACTGTAAACCTTGTTTATAGTGTATAAGTTAATACGAGGTGATGATTATGAAGATAAAAGAGTTGGA
>CAYWAD010000095.1:0-4634 GCA_964456045.1 uncultured Lachnospiraceae bacterium | reverse complement strand
GTGCTACTTGTGCCGAGACTGCAAGCGCAACTGAAATTTGTAAGCTATTTGAGGGCAAAATGTTTGCCACCGAAAATAAATTAAATTTCTAAAAACCTATTGACAAAACCCAAAAGATGTGCTATACTTTAAGTACAGTAAAGGAAAGGAATTGATAACAATGATTGAGATTACTTCGTATAAGTGTTCGTATTGTGGCAAGGTTTTCGAGAATGAAGATGAGTGTATCGCACATGAAGCAGAAGAACGGCTTGCATCGGTTCGCCTTAATGGTGATTTAGAGTGCTGGGACTTTGTAGGGAACAAGCTGGCGCTGGATGATTGCTTTAATGTCGAAGAAGTTGGCTTTGTAGTTGCCAGAAGTGACAAGGCAAGAGAACTGTTCGACGAGTTGCAGGAAATGAGCGGTTGCCCTCTTTGCTATGTTGATGACAATTACAAGTGCAATACTTTGATGTATTATGATTGCAGTTGTGACGAGTGGCGTAATTGGCAGAAAGAAATTGATACTTTGTATTCTGTGCGGAATAAGCTGAAAGACTATTTCAAGAGGGGTTAACCCCCTCTTGAAATAACATGAAAGAGGTTGATTAAAAAAAGAGGGCTTAGCCCTCTTTTTTTTTGTATATTTTGACTATTGACAAAATTCAAAAAGTATGATACAATGGCGCGCCGCCCAGGAACGTTGGGCGGCGAATTTACTATTATAACACGTTCCAGCATTTTTGTCAAGAGAAATTTTACACAAATCTCAACTTTTATTTTTCCCGATTTTCGTCATTATTACCACTTGCTTTTCTTGCGCCCCTGTGCTATACTATAATTGTTCCAAGGGGGAGGGCGAAAGCCAAGACCCAAAGAAATTTTGAAAAATTGAAAATTTCCTCTTGACAAACCGCTAAGAGTATGCTATAATAAGAGCGTACCAAGGGAGAGGGTGATAAGGGCTTCGCCCTTATCAAGAGAGAGGTTAAAAAATCTTTCAAAACTTTCAAAAAAGTACTTGACAAACGCCCGAACCTGTGGTACAATAAATACATCAAGTGAGGGAAAACACTTAAAAACCAGAAAGGAATTGATACTATGGCTACTAAGAAGATTACTAAGCGTGAGCGTTTCGCAACCCTGCTGACCTTTGCTGAGGTTCAGGCTGATGCCGGAATGGTTGAGTTCATCCAGCATGAGATTGAGCTGTTGGAGCGTAAGAACTCCAGCGACAAGAAGCCTACTGCCCAGCAGGCGGTGAATAACGACATTAAGTCGGCTATCTATGATGGTATGGAAGTCAACCGACTGTATACCATTACTGAGATTATCAAGGAAATCCCTGAATGTGCCAAAATGGCAAATCAGCGTGTTTCTGCCCTCGTCCGACAGATGAAAAAAGATGGACTTGTAGAACGCATTGAAGAAAAGCGTAAGGCATACTTTAAAGCTATTAAATAAGATAGAGGGGCTTAAAGCCCCTTTTATCTTAAAAAGGAGTTGAGTCTATTGGCAAAAGTTTCTAAAGCTCAAATCGAGCAGATGGAAAAATTAGGCTTTTCACCAGATGAAATAGCAGATATTATCAAGTGTGATGATGAAATAGACCACGGAGCAAAACTCTTTCAGCTTGACGCCGATAAAGAAAAAATAGCTAAATCGGCGAGAATTTGTGGCACAAGGAAAGCCCCTGTTAATTACCAACTGGACAACACAGAGGACAAGCGAAGCAAAAAGAAAAACGATACAAAAGCTGGAATTATTTCGATTTTGTTTGATTTTCTAACAAAAAATGCCGATTTAGCTATAGAAAATGCCGAAATTATTAATAAAGAACGACAAATCGCCTTTTCTATAGGGTCTAACAAGTATGAATTGACACTAGTCCAGAAGAGAACCCCGAAAAACTAAACGAAATAGCGGATTTTTCGCTATTTTCCAAAAGAAAATAGGTGAAAAATTTGGAAAAAGAATATCTTTATGTGGGTCATTACTATGACACGGAAAATAGATTTATTTTGAAAATCGGCACGACTAATCAGTTATCCAGAAGAAAAGCAGAGCATACCAGAAACTATAAGCGAAGCCCTAACTACACTATGCCGAAAAACGGCACATTTGAATATGATTTTTATTTGCCGTTAAGCAAATATAACACTTTGCGATACGAAGATAAAAATCGTTCCAGATGGCAAGAAGAAAATATCGGTGAGTTTGTGCGGAATGACAGGTTCTATTGTGCCGAAAAACCCGACCGGGTAAAAATTATTATTAGAAAAATTTATGAAATTGAATTAAAGTAAAGAAAGGGATTGATACTATGAAATATACTGTAAAAATTTGGGATGAAGCTTTTTATCCTGAGGTTGAAGCGGATAGTCCCGAGGAAGCGGAGCGAATTACCCTTGAATACCACGCAACAGACATTAAAGAAAACTAAAAAGAAAAGTTCCCTCCGGGGAACTTTTTTATATCTCTGAAAGAACTCAAAGCCATCTCTTGCTAATCGAAAATAATTTTGTGTGTAAATTCTCATAGAAAAAAATTTTCGAGGCTCAAAAAGCCAAAATGGCATTTTTAATTGAAAATTTGTTTATTTTGCCTATTGACAAACGGCCGAAAAGGTGGTATAATGGCCAGTCGCATACTAACGCATGCGCCGGAATTTTACAAAAGTCAACCCTTTTCAAAAATTTTTTTTCACTTCATCCATTTAAATCGCTAAAGTCAAATTTCCCAATTTACCGCACTAAAGTATTAAATCGCTAAATTCCATCTTCTTCAATCCCACTCTTCGCCCTTACCTTAGCCGGTTCGCCAAGGGGCGCGATTTTTCTGAATTTCGACCCAGACCTAGTCTACGCAATTTTTTACCCCATATGGCCGACCTTTCTGTTGAAAGCAAATTTCCCATAAGGGACCCGATCGGCTCTATACTCATATGGCATTGTTCCAGAAGTAAAACAAAAAAGAAAGGACCTGGGCTTATGCGACTTGTTTTTGTTGAAAGTGATTTCCAATAGTAAAGAACAAAAACTGCCGTTTCAGATCGGCTTGATTTTTATATAAAAATATGTTAAAATATTAAAAAAAACTATTTTTTCTTTACTAATCGCCGAAAATTTTGGGCCCATTTAATTAATTTACTTAATTTAAACTGCAAATATCTACGAAAGAAGGTGAAAAACGTGACAGAATATCGAAATTAGGTAGTAAAAGTTCGCTTTACTGAGCAAGAAAAACAAGAAATTGTAGAATATTGCGCTAAAATCGGCAAACCTATATCAGCTACTTTAGCTGAACTAATTAAAACGGCAATTAGAAAGGAGAATGATAATGATTAACGAAGAATATAAACGTCGTATGAGCTTGGAGGAAGATTTTATGAACTATGCCACTGATGATTTATTATATGGAATGATGTATCATTTAGCTACGTATAATCCGAATACTAATGAACTATATTTATCTAAATAGACCTATGAGAAACATCGACAGGATTTTTATTTTTATTGTGATATTAACACCAAAACACTTAAACGACATTTGGATAAACTTATCGCACGAGGCCTTATAAAAGATAAAGATGAAAATAATGAGCCTTTAAAGATGTTGGTTAATGGAAAGATGGAATTGGTTTTTACATTTCCGTATGATAAAAAGGGGCATTATCGTTTAGTAAATAATGATATGTTATGGTATCTCGTCTCTACGAGGAACAAACAAGCAATTAGAACTTATCTATATCTTTATAATGGTTTTTTATGGAAACAAAATGGCTATGAAAGCTTCGTTTTTACTAATAAAAGCATTTTAAAAGCATTAGGATATACTGGTACCGATAGTAGATTAGCCAGTTCTGGTATTACTAATATATTAGAAAGCTTTTAGCGCGAAGGTGTCATTGATTATCATATTGTTTATATACAAGGTTCTGATGATCGTGGAAATACTTTTCCTATGCCTCAAATGGTCTTAGACTTTATAGCTACTAATAAAGAAGAATTTAAAACAAGGACATTTTAATACATCTACGAAAGACATTTTAATACATCTACCGAAGGACATTTAAATACATTAACAGAGGACATTTTAATACATCAACACCGGACATTTAGATACATCTTATCTTAATAGTTATTAATAGTATATTAATAGTTATTTAAATAGTATATTAATAGGGGAAAGAGTTTTCTGACGAAAACTCGTTCCCAGTGCGGAATAATACTTGCGGGGTTAGGGGCTACGCCCCTACCGCACCCAACCCCATCCAAAAGAGAAAGTAGTAAAGGCCGTTTCAGATCAAGAAATCTTTAGTTCCAAATCAAAGTTTCTCTGATCCAGAAACGGCATAGTTCCAGTTCAGATTTTAAAATCTCTACTTTTGGATTCAAAATTCTAAAATACTACTTTATAGAATCTTATTTGATTTTTATAAAAAAATATGTTACAATATGTCAATTTAATAAAGTGGTAGAGATAAAGTGAGAAGTAAAACTAGGTAAGGATAACAATAAGGATAGGAAAAATATCAAGTAGCATAGGGCCGATCGGTACCCGTAAAAAAACTTTTAAATCTCTGCTTTCACTTTTGCTATAGCCTAGCTAATCTCTTGTTAGTTCTACGGAGCAAAATTTTAATCGTACGA
>CAYWAD010000094.1:0-4640 GCA_964456045.1 uncultured Lachnospiraceae bacterium | reverse complement strand
GCGGAATGCGGATGTCAGGCGGAGATCGGCACCGCAACGTCGATGACGGCGGCGGCTCTTGCCGAACTTCACGGAATGGGCATAGACCAAATCGAATATGCGTCCGAGGTTGCGATGGAGCATCTGCTCGGATTGACGTGCGACCCCATTTGCGGACTTGTGCAGATACCGTGCATCGAAAGATGCGCTGTTGCCTCGATGCGTGCGATAAATTCGCTTTCGCTTGCAAATTTCCTTTCGGGTACGCGCAAAATTTCGTTCGACCTTGTTGTTCATACGATGTACGAAACAGGTAAGGATATGAAGGCGCTTTACCGCGAGACCGCAGAGGGCGGACTTGCGAAAAATTACAAATAAACGGCATGGAGGAAGGTATGACAAAACAGTTCCGTATGCGTTTCCCGGAAGGGAAAATGAAAGCCTTTACGATGAGCTATGACGACGGAGTCGAGCAGGACATAAGTCTTATTGAACTTATGCGCCGTCACGGAGTTAAAGGGACATTCAATCTCAGTTCCGGCGAATATCCCCCCGAAGGACATAAATGGCAGGACGGACAGGTGCACCGCCGTATGCCGCTTTCGGAATGTCAAAAAATCTACGTCGGAGACGACATTGAAGTCGCAATCCACGGTACGCATCATCCGCATTGGAGCTCGCAACCGTCGCCTGCCGCAATGTGGGATATTATAAATGATCGCCGCGAGTTTGAGGCACAGTACGGAAGAATCGTACGCGGAGGCGCGTATCCGTTCGGATCTTTTAATGATACCGCCGTTGAAATTTTGCGCCTTGCCGGGATAAAATATTGTCGCACGGTTATATCGAGTCACAGCTTCGATATGCCGAAGGATTGGCTCCGACTTGAGGCAACCTGCCATCACAGAGACGAAAAGCTCAACGAACTTGCTGACAGATTCATTTCACTGAACCGTCCGCAATCGGAGCCGATGATGTTCTATCTTTGGGGACACGCTTACGAATTCGAGGGAGCGAACAATTGGTATGTTATCGAGAATTTGCTCGAAAAAATCGGCGGCAGAGACGATATATGGTACGCTACGAACATTGAAATCTGCGATTACGCCGAGGCGTTCGGCAGGCTGTATTTTTCTGCGGACGGAAGCCTCGTCCATAATCCTACTGCAATCGACCTTTGGGGGATGGACGGCGAAAAGACGGTTAAAATCCCGTCCGGACAGACGGCTTCACTTGCGTAAATGAAGCGAAAAACGGAATTTGACTCCCCCGTTTCGGCGCTTTCGGGCGTTGCGGAGGGGGGCGCGAGAGAAAAGCAACTGCATAAGCTCGGACTTTATACCGTCGGTGATCTTTTGCGATATTATCCGCGGAAGTACGAAAACCGCGGTGACGTGAAAAATATCTCCGACGAGCCGGACGGAGAACCGCACGCGTATTTGCTTACGGTAGTCACGGCGGCTAATGTCACGACGATAAGAAAAGGCATGAGTATTTTGAAGTTCCGCGCCGCGGACGCTTCGGGAACGGCGGAAATATGCTTTTTCAATCAGTATTATCTGAAAAATTCGTTTCCTGTAGGCGCAAAAATGCGATTTTACGGCAAAACGGTGCGCGAACGCGGCGGAATTAAGCTTTATTCGCCCGTGTTCGAGGCTGTCGGAGCGGAGCTTTCGGATGTCGTGCCGATCTACGGTACAACATCGGGGCTTTCACAAAAGGTACTTTCATCGCTTGTGAAAAAGGCGACAGACGCGCTTTTGCCCGGTGTACACGATTTTTTGCCCGATAAAATCCGTAACGAACGCGAGCTTTCAACGTTGCGCTATGCTTACGAAAACATACATTTTCCCGAATCCGCGGATGCGCTCGAACGTGCAAGACGCAGGCTGATTTACGACGAATTTTTCTTTTTTGCCCTGCGAATGAAGCTTGCGCGCGAGGAAATGAGCCGCGGACACACGCATCCGTTTGAAAAAACGGATATTTCGCCGTATACCGCGTCGCTCGGATATGAGCTGACGGGTGCGCAAAAGCGCACGATTGACGAAATCGAAGCCGATCTTTGCTCGAATGTGCCGATGTGTCGCATCGTTGTCGGAGACGTCGGTTGCGGCAAAACCGCCATCGCCGCCGCTGCCGCGTATATGACCTTTCGAAACGGACGTCAGTGCGTTTTGATGGCACCGACGGAGATACTTGCGCGTCAGCATTATTTCGAGCTTTCAAAAACGCTCGGTACGCTCGGAATGAAGGTGTCGCTTCTTGTCGGCTCGATGAAGGCGGCGGAAAAACGTGCCGCGCTCGGTGCCGCTTCGGGTCAATCGGACAGAGCAGATCTTGTGATAGGAACTCATGCACTGATCGAGGACAATGTAACATTTGAATCGCTCGGTCTTGTCATAACGGACGAACAGCACCGCTTCGGCGCGATGCAGAGAGCAAAACTTGCGGAAAAGGGCGGCGAAGCCGTTAATACGCTCGTCATGAGCGCAACTCCGATTCCGCGCACGCTCTCGCTCGTTATGTACGGCGACCTTGACATTTCCGTGATAGACGAAATGCCGCCCGGACGCCAAAGCGTCGATACCTTTGCGGTTGATGAGGGGTACAGACCGCGTCTTTACGCGTTTATGCGTAAGCAGATCGAAAACGGCAATCAGGTCTATGTCGTTTGCCCTGCCGTAGGCGGAGATGAAGACGGGGAGACGAATGAATATCACGATCCCGATGTGCCGACGCTCAAAGCGGCAACGGAGTACGCAAAAGAGCTTTCCGAACACGTTTTTCCCGATGTAAAGGTCGGATTTGTCCACGGAAAAATGAAAGGCGCGGAAAAGGACGCGGTGATGAGTGCGTTTGCTTCGGGAGAGATTAAAATTCTCGTCTCGACGACGGTGATAGAGGTTGGTGTGAACGTCCCGAATGCGACCTTGATGGTTATCGAAAACGCGGAGCGATTCGGTTTGTCGCAGCTTCATCAGCTCAGAGGCAGAGTCGGCAGAGGACGCGATAAGTCGTATTGTGTGCTCGTGTCAAAAGCCGCGAAATCGGATGGGACGCCTGCCTATGAGCGACTTATGACAATGAAAAAAGAGCATAACGGATTTGTTATTGCGGAAAAGGATCTCTCGCTTCGAGGCCCCGGCGATTTCTTGCCGCAAAACGGAAGCGTGCGTCAAAGCGGAAGCGCTTCTTTCAGTCTTGCGCGTCTTGAGGACGAGGACGGTATGCTTTGGTTGAAGCGCGCATTCGCGGACGTGGCAGAGCTGCTTTCCGATAAGGACGCACTCTCGCTTCCGGAAAACGCTGAGCTTGCGCGGTTTGTTTTTTCCCGAAACGAACACGACCGTTCGACAATTTCATAAAAAATCATAGCTGTACCTGTCATATCGACGAGTACAGCTATAATTTTATCTCAAAATGAACCTTTTGTAGCGGAGATCCGTCTATATAAGTGAAACCGGTTTTGAATAAAGGTGAATAAAAGGAGGTGATGTTATGGATGAATTTGAAAAAATGCTTGAAGCGGAAAGAATATGTGTCGAACGCTTAGTGAGATTCCGCTTGGGGTTTTGCGCGGATGCGGAGGACATCTTGCAGGATGTTTATCTTACCGCATATCAAAAATTTTCGCAGTTGAAAAACAAGGAATCATTCAAGGCTTGGATAATCAGTATCGCGAGAAACAAATGTAACGATTATTTCAGAAATAAAGCAGAAGAATACGATATACCGATAGAAGAAATAACCGAAAAAGAACTGTCGGAGAGCAGATACGGAGCTTCGGTTGTCACGACTGTCAGAGAAACGGTAGAGCTTCTCGGTGACAAGGACAAACAGATTCTTTATCTTTATTTTTGGCAGGAGATGCCGCAGGCGGAAATCGCGAAGCGGCTGAATATTCCGATCGGTACGGTCAAAAGCAGACTTTACACGGCAAAGCAAAACTTCAAAAATAAATATCCGTATCGCACCGAAAAAGCAAAAGGAGAATACAGTATGAAAAAAATGCCCGAATATATTCCAGAATATAGAATCGAAGCAAGTGATAAAGCCCCTTTTTCAGTGAAATGGGAAGAACTTATGGGATGGTTTTTGATTCCAAAACTCGGAGAGAAGCTTTCATGGGGAATGTACGATATTCCTTCTCGCAAATGTGACCATGTATATGATCTGCAAGTTGCCGGTAAAGCAAAGGTTCACGGTATTGAGGGTGTGGAGATAACCGCAAGGGAAGCGGCTTACTCGGATAAAAAAGAGGTTATCAACCGTACTTTTGTAGCGCAGCTTACAGACACGCATTGTCGTTATCTCGCGGCGCTCCGAAATGACGGTGATGTCAGAAATTATATCACGTTCCTTGACGGCGATGAATTTATGCCCAATTGGGGAATAGGCGAAAACAATTGCGGAAATGAAACGAACCTATCCGTGAAAGGCGATATTCAGAGAGAGGGAAACTCTGTTACGAGCATAAACAAAGATTCAGTTATTGATATTGTAGGTAGATACATCGTTACAATCGGAGGGAAAAGCTACGACACCGTTTGTGTAATGGATATTGAAACATATGACGGCGGGGTTTTTACCGAGCAGTTTTTAGACAAAAACGGCAGAACGATTCTTTGGCGCAGGTTCAACCGCGACGATTGGGCGAT
>CAYWAD010000093.1:0-5020 GCA_964456045.1 uncultured Lachnospiraceae bacterium | reverse complement strand
GAGAGCTTTGCAAGCTCGTATATTTTCGGAACGACACCGCAAGTCGAAACCGAAATATGCCTTAAACCGATGTTGAGACCGTCCGCGTGCGAAACGAGACGCAAGAAACGCACCGTTTCGTCAAAATTATCGAGCGGCTCACCGATTCCCATCATAACTATGTTCGAAATTCTTGTGCCGGTGTCCTTTTCCGCGGCAATGACCTCACCGAGAATCTCGGACGCGGACAAATTTCGAATGCGTCCGGATTTGGTTGACGCGCAAAATCTGCATCCCATACGGCAACCGACCTGAGAAGAAACGCAAAGCGTGTTGCCGTGTTCATATTTCATATAAACCGATTCGACGGTGTTTCCGTCGTAAAGCTCGAAAAGATACTTAACCGTGCCGTCCACCGCAGACTCAAGCTTGCGCTTCACCGTCGGCGTTTTGTTTATGCACAGCTCGTTGAGCTTTTCGCGCAAAGCGGCGGGGAGATTTGTCATCTCGTCGAAGCTTTTGCCCTTTGCAAGCCATGAGAAGATCTGCTTTGCTCGGTATTTCGGCTGACCGAACGGGGGAGAAGCGATAAACATCTCCAGCTCATCCGGCAAAAACCGCATTATATCTGTTTTTTCTGTCATTTTTTCTTGAATCCTGCTATATAAAATCCGTCTGTGCTGTGTTTGTGCGGCATAAGCGTGATTCCCGCGTTTGTCGCCTCAATCGGGAAATAGTCCGGCAACCAAGGTTCAAATTCGGGATGCTCCGATAAAAATCTCGCTCGAATCTCGCCGTTTTCCGCGTTTCGAAGCGTGCAAGTCGAATAAATCAGCACGCCGCCGTCCGCAACGAGCGGAGAAGAAGCGGAAAGTATCGCGTACTGCACGTCGGGCAGCCTACGTACATCGTCCTCTGTTTTGTACCTTATATCCGGCTTCTTCGCAATAACTCCGAGCCCGGAACAGGGCACGTCACAAAGCACCCTATCTGCCTTACCGACGAGTTTCTCATCGGTCTTGCTCGAATCTGCCGCCGTAGCGGAAATTGACTTTATGCCGAGGCGTTCCGCGCCGGTTTTAATAAGTCTGACTTTGTTGTCATGCAAATCGCGTGAAAGCACCGTGCCTTCATCGTGCATATCTATCGCGGCGGAGAAGCTTTTTCCTCCCGGCGCGGAACAAACATCAACGACCGTCATTCCGGGTTTTGCATCAAGCGCAAGCGCCGCAAGGCGGGATGCCGGGTCCTGCACGAACCACAAGCCGTCCTCATAACCGAAAAGCTCCGTGATTTTTTTGCCCGTCGCAAGCTCTATCATATCCGGCGCGATTTCGGAGCGTTTCGCTGTCACGCCTTCTTCTTCAAAGCGAGACAGAAGCTCGTTTGCGCTTGTTTTTAGCGTGTTAACTCGCAGCGTTACGGGAGGGATCATGTTTGCCGCCGCCGCAATCGCCTCTGCGTCCGCGCCGTAATCTCTCATCCACGAGGAAATTATCCATTTCGGCATTGAATACAGTACGGAAAGGTATTCCGCTTCGTCCTCGCTTCGGCTCGGAAGCGAGAGTTTCGCGCCTTCGCGCATGAATCTGCGCAAAGCGGCATTAACAAGACCGCGCGACCTTGCCGGAGCCGCCGAAACAGTCTCGTTAACTGCCGCAAACGGCGGTATTTTGTTCATATACACGAGCTGATAAAGTCCGGCGCGCAAAGCAGCAACAGTCTCACTGTCGAGTGAAGTCAAACTTCGACCGGTAAGACGGACGATCTCTCTGTCCAAGGTGAGCTTCCGCTCCGCCACGCCGTACATGATCGCCGCCGCAAGCGAGCGGTCCGCACCGGAAAGCTCCGAGCGTTCAAGCGCGGAATCAAGCTCCAAATTTATATATTTTCCGTCGCGCTCCCATCTCGAAAGCGCTTTAACAGCCGCTTTTCGCGGATCAGTTTTCATTTGTCAGTATATCGCCTTTCACAATGCGTCTGCCGTTTACGAGATCGGCGGCGCTCATTCTGCGTTTGCCCTCCGGCTGTGCGCCGAGGATGTAGATGTCGCCCTTACCGCAAGCGACGCGAATTTTGCCGTTTGCCGTCGCCGTTACTTCACCGGGCGCACCGGATGCGGTGCTTTCGTCCGCTACGGCAGCTTCCGTGATTTTCAGAAGCTTGCCGTCCGGAGTGTGTGTGAACGCGAGCGGCATGGGCGAAAGTCCTCTTATGATATTATGAATTTCACGCGCAGACTTCGAAAAATCAAGCCGACAGTCCGCATTTTCTATTTTAGCTGCGTAAGTTGCGCCGTCCGGTTGAGGCTCACGGGTAATGCCGCCGTGGTTTATGAGTGCGACAACTTCGGTGAGCGCTTCTGCGCCCGCAACGGCAAGCTTGTCGTGAACTGTCTCGAAATTGTCCGTCTCCGTTATGTCTACGTACTTTTTCAAGATCATATCGCCCGTGTCGAGCCCTTCATCCATGTACATCGCTGTCATGCCGGTGACGGTTTCGCCCTCCATAATGGCACGCTGAATCGGCGCGGCGCCGCGAAACTTCGGCAAAAGCGAAGCGTGCGCGTTGATGCAGCCGTAGCGCGGATATTCAAGCACATTTTTCGGAAGTATCTTGCCGTACGCAACGACAAGAATGAGGTCGGGGTCAAGCTCGGACAAAAGCGAAGCAAATTCTTCCGTGCGAACACGCTCCGGCTGATACACGTCAAGTCCCAATTCCTGCGCCTTGACCTTGACGGGCGGCGGCGTTAAAGTATAGCCTCTGCCCTTGGGTTTGTCAGGCTGAGTTACAACTCCGACGAGACTCTCGCCGGTTTTGTAAATCGCGTCAAGCACGACAGCGGCAATGTCGGGCGTTCCCATGAAAATGATCTTCATTTTATTCTTCATCCTCGATTTTCCGTACAAGCACATCGGGGTCGATGTACAGCTTACCGTTCAAATGATCGGTTTCGTGGCAGAAGGCTCTCGCGAGCAGACCCTCTCCCTCGTATTCCACCGTTTCGCCGTGTCTGTTCAGCGCTCTGACCTTGACTTTTGCGGGGCGGCGCGTGATTCCCCATTCGCCGGGGATTGAAAGACAGCCCTCCGCTTCAAGCTGTTCACCCTCGCGGTAGATTATTTCGGGGTTGATAAGCTCGATGAGACCTGTTTCTTCCGTTTCGATAATGACGATGCGGCGTAAAATGCCGACCTGAGGCGCGGCAAGACCGCATCCTTCCGCTTCGTGCAGAGTATCCTTCATATCGTCGAGAAGTGTGAGTATTCTGGGCGTGATTGTTTCAACCGCGCGGCTTCTGCCGCGAAGCACGGGATCACCTTTTTTTCTTATTTTAAGCAGTGCCATAAATAACCTCTTTATATTGAAGTAGGATTGAAATCGACGGCAAGAGTGACTCTGCGACCGAGTTTCGCACCGAAATCTTTTATTACTTTTTCAAACATTTTTCGCGTGCGCTTTGTCAGTTTGCATTTGCAAAGCACGCGCATTCGGTATCTGTCGCCGACTCTGTAAATCGGCGCTTCAAACGGTCCGTACATACGGAAGCTTACGTCGGTAAATTCCGTTGACGAGAGTTGCTTTATGTATGCGGAAAGGCGAAGCACGGACGCGGAAAGCTCGGCTTCGTCCTCGCTTGTCATCGTGAATTGAGCTATATCGCAAAACGGCGGAAACTCAAAGCCGCGACGAAGCTTGATCTCGTTTTTGTAAAACGACACGTAATCCTGTGCCGCCGCATATTTAAGCTGTTCGCTGTCGGGCGAATAGGTTTGTATTACCGCACGTCCCGGTCTGTCCGCACGACCCGCACGCCCAACGACCTGCGTGATGAGCGAAAATGTCCTTTCGCCGGCTCTGTAATCGTCAAGATACATCGATGACTCCGCCAAAAGCACGCCTACGAGCGTAACGAGCGGAAAATCGTGTCCCTTTGTAACCATTTGCGTGCCGATCAAAATGTCCGCCTCGTGGCGGCCGAACGCACCGAGGATCTCATCGTAAGAAGCTTTAGTTTTTGTCGTGTCCGCATCCATACGCAATATTTTCGCCGTAGGGAACTTTTGCGAAAGTTCCTGTTCGACGCGTTGCGTTCCCCAACCCATGTAAAACAGATGGTCGCTTCCGCAGGACGGGCAAACGCTCGGCGCTTTGGATGTATATCCGCAATAATGGCAGCAAAGCTTGCCTGCGTCGATGTGTTCGGCGCTGTAGTCTTCCTTTGTTTCCGTTTCGTTTACGCGTCTGCGCGCGTGATACGTCAATGCTACACTGCAATGAGGGCAAAGCACCGCCTCGCCGCAATTTTTGCAGGAAAGGAAGTTGTTATAACCTCGACGATTGAGGAACAGCACCGTCTGTTCTCCTCGCGAGAGGTTTTTTTCGATCTCGGCTTCAAGCACGGAGCCTATCGGCCCTGACGCACCGAGATCTTTATCTTTTCTTCTGTCCGCGACAATCACTTCGGGAAGCTTCGCTTCTCCGTAACGCTCCGTCAGGGAAACGAGAGAATACGCGCCCGTCTCGGCTTTGTAATAAGATCCGAGTGATGGCGTTGCGCTGGACAAAAGCATGAGCGCTCCGTTAGCGGCGCAACGGTAACGAGCCACATCATGAACTGTGTATTTCGGTTGAATGTCGGATTTATAGGTGTGTTCCTGCTCCTCGTCGATGACGAGCATTCCGAGCTTATCCGTAGGCGCAAATGCCGCGCTTCGCGTGCCGATGACGATGTCAGCCTCGCCGGAT
The DNA here is from genome assembly GCA_964456045.1 of uncultured Lachnospiraceae bacterium. Lineage (GTDB taxonomy): Bacteria > Bacillota > Clostridia > Oscillospirales > CAG-272 > DTU064. The sequence goes on along the minus strand of CAYWAD010000093.1, from coordinate 289 downwards.
CTGATCCTGCGCCAAGCGTCTATGCGTTCGCCCTCGGAAAGCGAGGAATGTATAACGGCAACTCTGTCGCCGTAGTTCGAGCAAAAAACATTCACGGTTTGCGGAGTTAAGGCAATTTCCGGAACAAGAATGATAACGGTCTTGCCGTCTGCGGTAACGGAGTCGATCATGGCGCGGATGACGGATGTTTTTCCGCTTCCCGTAACGCCGTGCAAAAGCGCCGCCTTCGCTTCGCCGGAACGGTAAAGCGCCAGAAGCTTTTCGTACGCCTCCGTCTGATGCGGGGTCA
>CAYWAD010000092.1:0-5084 GCA_964456045.1 uncultured Lachnospiraceae bacterium | reverse complement strand
TCATGCTCCGCGACATCGTTGTTGATTACGAAATCACACCCAACCGTCCCGACTGTCTCTCCGTTATCGGTTTGGCAAAGGAAGCAGCTGTAACCTTCGACCGCCCGTATCACATCCCGACACCCGAAGTAAAGCCCCTCGGTGACGGAGACGACGTTACAAATTACATCAAGGTTGACATTGAAGCGGAGGACCTCTGCCCCCGTTACTGCGCTAAAGCGGTCAAAAACGTAAAAATCGCGCCCTCTCCGCTTTGGATGAGAATGAGGCTCCGTGCCGAAGGCGTTCGTCCGATCAACAATATCGTTGACATAACAAACTATGTCATGCTTGAATACGGTCAGCCTATGCACGCGTTCGATTATAAGTGCCTTGACGGTGCGCACATCCACGTTCGCCGCGCTTATGACGGTGAAATGTACAAGTCTCTTGACATAAATGACGAGGATCGTCCGCTCAAATCGTCAATGCTCGTTATCGCAGACGACAACAAACCCGTTGCCCTCGCAGGCGTTATGGGCGGCGCAAACAGCGAGATCACGGACGAGACTGCGACTGTTATTTTCGAGTCCGCAAACTTCGAGGGCGTGTCCGTTCGTCGTGCCGCAAAGGCAATGAACATCCGTACAGAGTCCAGCGCACGCTTCGAAAAGGGCATGGATCCCGAAAACGCGATGCCGGCGCTTCTCCGTGCCTGCGAACTCGTACAGCTTCTCGGAGCCGGTGACGTTGTTGACGGCGTTATAGACGAATATCCCGGCAAGCGTGAGCTTCGTACCGTTCCCTTCGATTACGAGCGCATCAACCGCTTCCTCGGTACACAGCTTACGCGCGAATATATGGTTGAAGTTCTTGAAAAGCTCAGCTTCGTTGTCAACGGAGACACAGTTACCGTTCCGTCCTGGAGAAACGACATCGAATGCATGAACGACCTCGCGGAAGAAATCATTCGTATGTACGGCTATAACGAAATCGAAACGACTCTGCCCGTTATCAGAATGACCGAGGGCGGTCGCACCGAGCGTCAGGAATTCGAGGAAAATCTGCACGGTCTGCTTTGCGGAATGGGACTTTGGGAATCTGCGACATTCTCGTTCATCAGCCCCAAATTCTACGATATGATCCGTATGCCGGAAAACGACAGCCGCAGAAATTCCGTCGTTATCTCGAATCCTCTCGGAGAGGACACGAGCATAATGAGAACGACCGCGATTCCCTCGATTCTCGACGTTCTCTCTCATAACCAGAACCACAAAAACGAATCTGCGTCTATGTACGAGCTTGCGACCGTTTATATTCCCACATCCAAGGACACGCTCCCGATCGAGAACAAGTCCCTCGTCATCGGAAGCTACGGAAAGGGCGATTTTTACTCCCTTAAGGGCGTTTGCGAGCGCATTATGGAGCTCGCAGGCATCAACGGATATAAAGTCGTTACGGAGCGCGAAAATACTACATTCCACCCCGGCAGATGTGCGAAGATCACCCTCGGAGACGCAACCGTAGCCGTTCTCGGTCAGGTTCATCCCGAAGTTGCGGACTCTTTCGGTTTGTCCGGCGAGATATACGTTGCCGAAATTGATATGGAAGCTGTTTACGCAAACCGCAACCTGCATCACGAATTCCGTCATCTTCCGAAGTACCCGTCCACCTCGCGTGACTTTTCCTTCGTTTGCGACGAAGATCTCGAAGCCGGAAAGATCGAAGAAATATGCCTCCGCGCAGGCGGCAAGCTGACGGAAAAAGCAACCGTGTTTGACGTTTATCGCGGCAAGCAGCTCGGAGACGGCAAAAAGAGTGTAACAATCAGAGTTACTCTCCGCGCCGCAGACAGAACTCTCACCGACGAGGAAGCGGACAAGGCAACGAATAAAATGCTCTCCGCTCTCGCTAAAGAACTCGGAATTTCGCTCCGCGATAAATAAAAAATAACAAAAACTGCTTGCATATAGCACTTTTTGTGTTATAATAATATTAACAACAGTAGAAAGGAGGCGGTTTCAAAATGGAAGAAAAGAAGAAAAACTGCCCGTACAAAGGTTTACTGCGCGCGCTTATAATTATCGCAGCCGTTATCGGAGCTTTTGTTGCTCTTGAGGTTGTCCTTGAACGCGTATTCAAAAAGTATCTTAAGGTTACCGTCGAGCTTGACGATATCGACGAACTCGATGAGGAGTGCGATTGCTGCGACTGCGATTTCGACGATTGCGATTGCGACTGTGATTGTGATGACGAATGTGACTGCGATTGCAGTGATGAATGCGACTGCTGCTGTGACGAACAGGCAGAGGACGCGAAATAATCTTTAATATGAGTAGTAAAAAAGTCACCGCTTTGCGGTGACTTTTTTCTTTATTGTAAACGGCGAAAAAATCAAGCCTGTCTATCGGTGACATCCATCGGCTCGCGTCCGCGGCGGACGACGAACAAACGTCTGCTCGACCATGCCTCCTCGCACAGTGCGTCAAAGTCAACCTTTGCTTCCTGTGCCTCAACCTTTTCGATTTCGGGACGCGTGCGCGGATGCGGAGGCGTAAACACGGTGCAACAATCCTCAAACGGCAATATCGACGTCTCGTATGCGTTGATTTTACGAGAAATTTCTATAATATCTTCTTTGTCCATGCCTATGCACGGGCGAAGCACGGGAATCGAACACATCGCGTCCGTAACCGTAATTGCCTGCATAGTCTGGCTCGCAACCTGACCGAGGCTTTCGCCTGTAATAAGCGCCATCGCGCCCGTTTCAACAGCTGTGCGCTCCGCAAGCTTCATCATGAATCTGCGTAAGAGAAGCGTGAAATAGTCCTCCTCGCATTTATCGCGAAGCTCCTCTTGAATATGCGTCACGGATATAACGTGAACGCGCATGGATCCGCAATAATCGGTCAGTATTTCCGCAAGCTTGAGCACCTTGTCGAGCGCTTCCTCGCTCGTGTAGGGATAGCTTTCGAAATGCACCGCATCAACAAAAACCCCTCGCTTCATAATCATAAATCCCGCAACGGGTGAATCTATTCCTCCGGAGAGAAGCAGTGTTGCTCTGCCGTTGCTTCCGAGCGGAAGTCCGCCCGCTCCGCGAACCTGATCGGCGTGCAAATATGCGCCTTTTTCGCGAATTTCGACGGTAACGGTAACGTCGGGATTTTTAAGGTCAACCTTTAGTCCCGGAACGGCTTCGAGCAGGGCGGATCCGACCTCACCCGCAAGTTCCGGCGACTTCATCGGGAACCGCTTGTCCGCACGTTTGGCGACAGCACGGAAAGAAACTCCGCCCGAAAGGAACTGCGGCAAATATTCAACTGCAACTCTGAGAATATCTTCAAGCGTTTTTTCGGCAACGGCGGCAACGGTAATACCGGAAAAGCCGAACGTATGCTTAGCTTCCTCAAACATTTCGTCGATGTCGGCAAATTCGTCAAGCGGTTCAACGTAAACCGTGCTCTGTGCGGCATAAATCTCAAAATTGCCGACACGCTTCGCCTTGTGACGAAGATCGGAAAGCATTATGTGCTCGAACTGAGGTCTGTTTGCCCCCTTCAGCGCCACTTCTCCGTATTTACAAAGTATAACTCGTTTCATGTTTTTCATTTTCAAGCTCCGTAAAATCCTTGAATACGCATCTTTCGAAATTTCTATTTCGAAAAAATTTACAAAATCTATTCCAATGCGGCTTCAATTATATTATAATAGATATATATGCTCTTATGATGGGAGCAGTATGTTTATTATAAATCAGACTTTCGGGAATTTCAATATCCCGAAGAACAAAAATATCTTACATAGGGAGAGAATGACAAATGGAAAAGTACGACATCGAAATTGCCGGCATAGCAATGACTGTAAAAACAGACGAAAACGAGGACTTCGTTACTTATGTTGTAAACGAGCTCGACAATCGTATCAATACGATGACAAAAAAGAACATACACTGCTCAAAAACCGAAGCGGCACTTCTTTCCGCTCTCGATTACTGCTGCGAAAAAATCAGACTTGAGAAAAAGGTTAAAAATCTTGAAGCACAAGTCGCACTCTATACCGCAAACGTAAACAGACTCAAGGCTGAAAATCAGGAGCTCAGAGAAAATCTTGCTGACTGATAAGCTTCCGGAGCTTCTTGCTCCCGCCGGCACCCCCGAAGCTCTGCGTGCCGCAGTAGCCGCAGGTGCGGACGCGGTTTACTTCGGAGTCGGTTCTTATAACGCACGCATGAACGCGCAAAATTTCAGCGAATCGAATCTTTCCGAAGCGCTCTCGTTTTGTCGTGCGCACAATGTGCGTACCAACATAACGTTAAACACTCAAATTTACGATCGCGAGCTTTCAGACGCACTGAAAACGGCGAAAATGCTTTGCCGTCTCGGTGCAGACGCGCTGATAGTCGCAGATCTCGGACTTGCCCGCCTGATAAATAAATATTTTCCCGAAATCGAGCTGCACGCTTCTACGCAAGCTTGCGGAAACAGCGTACGTGACGCGGAATATTTTGCGTCGCTCGGATTTTCGCGTATGGTAGCGGCAAGAGAGCTTTCGCGCGAAAATTTAGCGGAGCTGTGCAAAAAGTCTCCGATCGAAATCGAAATGTTCATTCACGGAGCAAACTGTGTCTCCGTTTCGGGACAATGCCTTATGTCGTCCCTCATCGGCGGAAGAAGCGGCAACCGTGGTCTTTGCGCTCAGCCGTGCCGTCTTTCATACAACGGCGGATATCCGCTTTCTCCCAAGGACAATTGTCTTGCGTCGCATATATCGGAAATTTTGACATTCGGCGTTGCTTCATTGAAAATCGAAGGAAGAATGAAATCTCCCGACTACGTTTACAGAGTGGTTTCCGTATACAGACGCTTGCTTGACGAGAGACGTTCCGCAACGAACGCGGAACTTCGTGAGCTTTCAAGTGCGTTCTCGCGATCCGGATTTACCGATGGCTTTTACACGGGCGATGTTAAAAAGCATCCGAACGCTATGCTCGGTATCCGCACCGATTCGGATAAAGCCGAAACCAAAAAAACGCAAAGTGCGATACCGGCGCCGTCACCGGTTAAAATAACGTCAGGAGAGGCGTGTATATTAAGAGGTTTGCC
>CAYWAD010000091.1:0-5104 GCA_964456045.1 uncultured Lachnospiraceae bacterium | reverse complement strand
TAATATTCAGCGTGAATACTGTCCTTCCGCTGTGCTTTTTTGTGATGCTGGGCGTTTTTCTGCGTCATAAACGAATGTTTTCGTCGGAATTTTTCGCCGGAATCGACAAGTTTGTGTTTAAGATCGCGCTTCCGGCGATGATATTTTTGGATGTGCTTGAATGCGATGTTTCGCAACTCAAAGACGGTGAACTTATAACCTTTGTTGTCGTCGGAATTACGCTTTCCGTTGCGATTTTGTTTTTGACTGTGCCGCTTTTTCTCAAGGACAAATCACGTCAGGGCGCGTTTATCCAAGGCGTTTACCGCTCGAATTTCGCCGTGTTAGGCGTTTCGCTCGCGGGCGGAATCGCGGGAAATGACGGGCTTGCCGCAATCGCGGTGGCGATGCCGTTTACGATTGTTCTGTTCAATGCTTACGCTGTTGTGACGCTTTCCGTTTTTACCGAACGTGAAAACAGGCAAAGCCCGAAAGCCGTCATCTTGACCGTCGCAAAGGAGATAATAACAAATCCGCTGATAATTGCAACCGTTGCGGCGCTTTTGTTTGTGCTTGTCCGCGAAACACTAAATTTCGAACTGCCGACGGCGGTGATTTCGATCACGGAGCGCTTGTCAGATACCGTGTACGCGATGTCGATGATAAGTTTGGGCGCGTCTATGACGAAGGAAAGCTTCGGAGACGGCAAACTGAAAACTGCGATCCTTGCAGCAAGCTTGAAAACGGTCGTGCTTCCTGTGATCGCAGTGACGATAGCTGCGCTTGTCGGATTCACGGGAGCGAGAATATGCGTTGTTTTTGTGCTTTTCGGAGCGCCGTCCGCAATTTCAAGCTATATTATGGCGAAAAATATGAAAAGCGACGCCGAACTTGCCGGTCAGATATTGCTCGTTTCAACGATCATGAGTCTCGGAACGATCTTTGTCGGCGTGTTCATACTGAAATCACTCGGATTAATTTGATTTTGACATAAAAAAAGACGCGCTATGCGCGTCTTTTTTATTTTACTTAACTTTGCTTCCCCAAATCGAGTGATTGTTTTCACCGATGAGCGTGAAGGTCATTGTTTCTTTGTGACGGATGCTTTCGTCATACTGCTTGAAGAATACACCTTTGTAAGTCTTGCCCTTGATTACGAAGGTGGCGTAGTAGCCTTTTCCGTCCGTGCCGGTAACCTGTTCCCATGTACCGGTAACATCGCCCGTGATCTTGCCGTCTGCGGTCAGTTCGACTGTCAAGGTGTCGAGCATTTCAGTGTATGCGGTCGTCGCATTGAGCCCGTGATCGACGTATTCGTAGGTTCCCACGATGTCATCGATTTCGTAGCCGCTGTCGGAAATGACGCTGCCCTGATGCTCATATACCGCGGTTACGGGCCAGCCGTCCTCATTCATAAACTGCTGATGGATTCGCACTGCATGCCATTCGTTGCCGAGATTGAATCGCGTGTGATATACGAGATAATGCTGACCGTCGGTATCGATGAAGGCGGAGTTGTGTCCGGGGGACATATAGCCCTTCTTGCTGTTGTCGCCGTTGTTTTTCAGTGACGAGAAATAATAATTTCCGAAGAGCTTGATGCCCTTGTTTGTCTGATTTGTGTTTGCTGAGGTACATATTGCGTTGTTGCCAGATGCGTCAACGTACGGACCGTTTACGTTTTCGGATCTGAAAAGCCGAATGTGGTAGCCGGAGAAGCTGTCGGTTGCGTTCAAGCCGCAGTATGATACGTAGAGATAATAATAGCCGGTGTCCTTGTCCCAAACGATGTAGGAGCCCTCTCCGGTGCCGCCGTAGCCGCCTGAGATTCTGTAGCCGAAGTAAATGTCGGATTTATTTTTGACGGTTTCGTATGTATAATTGTAATCGCGGAGACCTGTTTCGTTATCGAGTTTGAGCAGGAAAATGCCGCCGAACCATGAGCCGTACGACATCCAAAGATCGCCGTTTTCATCATAGAAAACGCAGGGGTCAATAGCGTTCGGACCGACCTGAGAATTCCATTTTCCGTTCGAAATGTAATCCGAAATCTTTGTTGTGCCGGTTACGTCCTGATAGTCAGTTTCTCTTGTCTGTTTTGCGTTGGTAAATCCGGAATAAACAACAGTGCCTTCTCTTGTATACTTACCGTCGATTGTGTCGGAGGTGAGAAGCACGATTGAGGAATAGTAGTAATCGCCGTTTATGGACATATACATACACCATTTGCCCATAGCTTCATTGTATATTACATCCGGTGCCCACATATTGCCGCTTACATCATAGTTTGAGCTTCCATGTGAGGACCATTCCGCGTCCTCTTCGAAAACGGACTTATATGTGGAATTCAAGCGAAGCGAAAAGGTTGACCAATTCGCAAGGTTTGTGCTGGACGCCCAACCGAGATGCGAGCCGAAAATATAGTATGTGCCGGTTGTGTGGTCATACACAATGCTGGGGTCGTGGACGGAAACGTGCGAAAGGGAAAGTTTTTTGGAGCCGTATTTCAGAGCTTCATAGCCGTCACTCGAATCGTTCTCGCCGGTGCCTGCTGTGTCTGTGTTTGTTGAGGTTGTGTCGCTTTCGTTGGTGTCATCGGTGTCATCGCGACAAGCCGCAAACACGGAAAGCGAAATGATCATAATGATCATCATTAAAAGAGCCGTTAAACGTGTTTTCATTTGAAAAAACCTCATTTTTAATTTTACTTTATTATATTATATCACAGCGATTGTGAGCCTGTCAAACAGAATGAACATAAACATAAGTGTTTTTGAAGGATAAATTTGTAAATATTAAAGAAATAATAAAGATTTACGCGCGATTTTTGTGATATAATACGATCAAGACATTTTCCTTTGAGGAGAACAATATGAAAAGTTTTAAGGTCAAGGTCAAAAAAGCGCTTGGAATCGGCTTGAAATTCCTTCCTATTGTAATAGAGCTGATAATTTTTTTGCTTGCACACAAAACCGCATTGCCGAATAAAGAATCTTCGCTGTTTTATGTGTTGAATCTGATTATTATAGCCTGCACAGCCGTTTTTGTGGTTTTGCAAATCGTAAAGCCGCGGTTTATAGCGTGGGTACTGTTTGCGATAACGCCTGCGGCGTCGTTTTTGCTGCTTGAAAGTATGATTCATAATCCGTTCGAAATGAAATTCAAGATCATACTGCTCAATATGGCGCTCCTTTATCTTGTTGCGGCGGCGTTGCTCTTTATTTTCGGGCGTACGTCAATTCCCGTGTTTTTCGTTGCGCTTTACGGCTTTGTCGCCGGCGTGATGGAGCATTTTGTACTTGTTTTCAGGGATGCGCCGCTGTTCCCGTGGGATCTCAAAAGCTATGAAACCGCCGCGTCAGTTGTCGGAAATTACAGTTTCGATGTGTCGTATTCGCTTGCCGCGTCAATGTGTTCGCTTGTGCTGATAATGACGCTTGCATTTGTGTTTGATACAAAGATTTCTTTCGGTAGCGCAAAGAAAATGCGCGTGTTTGCTTCTCAGGTAAAACGCAGCGACAAAAAGCACAATGTCCTTGTTAGGTGCGTTGCGGCGTTGCTTTTGCTTGTGATGCTTGTCGGTGTTGTCTATTATGTGAATTTGGACAGATCATACACCGATTTCGGAATGTATCCGTATTTATTTACGCCCAAGGTTGTGTATTCGCGAAACGGCTTCACAGTCGCATTTTTGTCTATGTTTCGCTATTTGAACGTGTCCAAGCCTGACGGATATTCGGAGGAGCTTTTGGAAGAAATAAAGCAAGAATATTCCGAGGCAGCAGACGATAAAAACGCTCAGATAAGCCAGACAACCGTTAAAAATCCGGACATAATCGTCATCATGAACGAGGCGTTTTCGGATCTGTCCGTTTTGACGGAATTCGAAACCAATGAGGATTATATGCCGTTTTTGCGTTCGCTCAAGGAAAATACGATCAAGGGCAATCTTCACGTGTCTGTCCTCGGCGGAAACACGGCAAACACGGAATTTGAATTTTTAACCGGGTTCAGCATGGCGTTTTTGCCGACAGGCTCAATTCCGTATCAGCAGTACATCAAGGGCGAAACTTCCTCTCTTGCCTCGCAGCTTGCAAGCCTCGGCTACGAGACAACGGCTATACATCCGTATAATACCAAAGGCTGGAACAGAAACACCGTTTATCCCTATTTCGGCTTCAACGAATCAATATTTAAGATTGATATGGGGTCGAAATATGCGATTTGCAGGCAGTACGTTACGGATATGTCCTGTTACAGATATTTTTTGAACGGTATTGCGCAAAGCGCAGATCCGGATAAGTCGAAATTCGTTTTCTGCGTAACAATGCAGAATCACGGAAGTTATACCGCGACGTATGATAATTTCGATTACCAAAAAATAACCGCGACAGGGCTTGAAGACGATGTTAAGCTGTCAACATATCTTTCGCTCATAAAAAAATCCGATGAGGCTATGAAGTATTTGATAGAGAAGCTTGAAGAATCTGAAAGGCCGACAATAGTTTGCTTTTTCGGAGATCATCAGCCTGCCGCAACTGTGTCAAAGGCACTTTTGAAAAAATACGGTGTGACGATTAACGACGAAAACATAGCCGAGCTTGAGAACAGATACATAGTGCCGTTTTACATTTGGGCAAATTACGATATTGAAGAAGCCGAATACGAGGCGATAAGCGCGAATTATCTTTCTACATTGCTTCTTGAGACAGCGGGGCTGAAACTCACCGATTCACAGGTGTTTTTATCGGAACTTTCGAAAACGTATCCTGTTATAACGGCAAACGCCGTAATAGATTCGAACGGTAACATATATTCGTATGACGAAAAGAGCGATGATGAGCTGATAAACAAATATGCCGCGATCCAGTACAGCGGTCTTTTCGACGGCGACAGACTCGGACTGTTTCAATATTGCAAATAAAACAAAAAAGAAGGCTTTAAGCCTTCTTTTTTTACTTGATTTCGACGTTCACTTTTTTGCCGACCGTGTTGGCTGCCGCTTTCATAACGGAGCGTATCGCTCTTGCGATTCTTCCGTGACGTCCGATTACCATACCCATGTCGGATTCGGCTACCGTAAGCGTTAAGTTAACGGTATTGTCGTTTTCCTGTTCCGTTACCG
>CAYWAD010000090.1:0-5241 GCA_964456045.1 uncultured Lachnospiraceae bacterium | reverse complement strand
CCTCATTGCTGACAGGCAGCGCGCCGCTTGGTGAGGGACTGGTAGAGGCGCAGGAGGCGGCATCGTTGGCGCGGTGCGCCTCCAGCAAGGCCGGGAACAGGATAAGATTGCCGTATGAGAATCACGCACCACCTGCCACCCCAAGCAAATCATTTGGACCGGAGACCCCCGTTGCAGAACAGTCTGGCGGGGGTTAGCGGGTCCAGTCCGGCCTGTTTGGGGGGATTTGGCTCGATGCAAAATGCAACTACCTGATTCTCAAAGCCCATTTTACACATCCCGAGCCCGTCAATGTCACGAAGATAACGTCTCCATGGTGTTAGTCCCGAAAAATGGTCAGTGATGCCCGAAAAAAAAGACAATTCACTCTGATGAATCTATTTTGCTACGTGAGGACATCCAAGCGGCAGGCGTGAGGCCAGTCTCTTTCTTGAAGAAAGTCGCGAAATAGGTCGCAGAGCCGGAACCGGCCGGGCGGCCGCTGGCAGTTGAGTCGCCGGGGAGGCCAAGAGGAGCGAGGCCTCCGGTGGAGGCACACTGGCAGCCACGCCGGGGAGGCCAATCAATACAGCAGACCGAACATCCAAAGGGGTATCCTGTTGCCATGGCCAATCTCCACTTCATCTATGGCCAAGAAACTGTCCGGAATGTCCTTCACCTGATCAAAAGACTTGCCCATACCGCCCACTTCGAAGATCCATTTGCCGTCAACCAAAAAATCTCCCGCCTTGGGATATGTGACTTCATGCGATTCACTCAACTGGTTCAGGAAAAACGTCTCCCTTACTGTCCCCACATTAGGAGAATCTGTGAACGCATACATCAAGTTGGGGTTGTTGAGGTATATCTTGTCAGGGCGTGAGAGGTTTTTCAGAGATTTGGCTTTTGAGGACAAAAGCAGAAGAAGGCCCGCACTCTCCAAGGCGGACAGCATCTTCAGCCCCTGGTTCCTATCCGTTCCAAGTTCGGCATACAGCCTCGACATATTTGGAGTCTGCGGCACTTTCTCGGCAAGAAGCATAAACATCTTCTTTGTCTTCCTTATAGTCTGCGGCTCCGCATTCCCAATGACCGCATAGTCATTCTCAAGCACCTGATTTACGACATTCTGGAGGCGAAGGTCAAAGCCCGAATACGTTTCCTTGTAGAACGGATAATATCCGTGTTTCAGATAATCCTCAAAAGCGGGGAGCACCTTAAATCCGCCCGAAAGAATCTCTCGCGCTATATTCACGTGATCCGTCAGCAAATCTGACAATGTGACCCTTGGGATATCCTTAATCCCCTCGAACTTCAGGTATTCCCTAAATGACAGGCCGTAGAGCGTGTATTCCAGCAGCCTGCGCGAAAGGTCTGCCTTGGCTGCGTCCAACCTCAACATTGAAGAACCGGTATAGACCACGTGCAAGTCAGGGTAATTGTCGTTAATGTTCTTGAGAAGCCGCTGCCAATTGTCATAGTAGTGAATCTCGTCCAAGAAAAGATGAGTGCCGCCGTGAGTATAGTGATATTCAATCAGATCTGCCAAAGAATGCGAAGAGAACCAGAGGTCATCCAAAGATATGTACAACGCCTGATTAGGGTTGGGGAAAGATTCTTTTATATGTTGGAGCAGCAGGGTGGACTTCCCAGCTCCTTTGGGCCCTTTTATCCCGATAAGCCTATCCCTCCAATCTATCTGATAATACAGATAGCGGAAGAATTCCAAAGGAGCAGCAGCCAACCTCCTTTCAAAACTCCTTAAAATCACGTCAATTCCGTCCATAAACAGTCACCCCAGAATATCCTGATATTTGCGCAAAGATAAGAAAATGTTTTGAAACACTAAATTATTGATAAAAATAATGTTTTGAAACATTATTTCCATAAAAGAAACGGTTCAATTGCCTCCACCCGTGATGGACTGGTAGAGGCGCAGGAGGCGGGTGACGATGTCCGCCTCGGAGGTGCCGCCGGGGAGGTCGCGGGCAGTTGAGTCGCCGGTGAGGCCGTGAGGAGCGGCGGCGTCGGGAGATCCGGAATCTGCGCCGCCGGGAGAGCTCCGCTTATCGCCCTCGGGGAATCCGTAGGCGGCGAGGACGGCGGCATCGTTGGCGCGGTGCGCCTCCAGCAAGGCCGGGAACAGGATAAGATTGCCGTAGAGGTCAGCCATGGAAGCCTCCGGATACTGCTCCCTTGCCTCCAAGATGCGCTGCGCCGTCCCAGCTATCCTTGCCTTTTGCTCCTCGGAGGCCTCCGGCCAAGGGAAATTGTTATAAACTATGTCCTTGGAATACCGGAAATCCGATTTCAAACGGCCGCAGACCACCCGCATCCAGGCATTGTGCACCGACGAAGTGAGGACTCCGAAATGATAGAGCGTCGCGTCCGGGACCAGGAAAACGAGGTTGCTGCACAACACGTCAGGCGACATGAATCCTATCGGGATATATTGCCGCCTCTCCGATGACACACTCGGTATCAGCAGGTAATTGCTCTTGGGCATGTTCTCCACATGGAAGCGCGTCGGCCTGTCAGCCAGCTTGACCGTCCCGGGGCTCGGGCTGGCGAGGCGGTAATTGCGCACGGCCTCGATGCGCTTCATGCACTCGGGGAGCTTGAGCAGGTCTACAGGATTGGCGTCGCCGAGCCAGAGGCACCATCTCGGGCGGCGGTTGATGAACTCGTCCGAGCCGTACCAGCGGCGGAAATACCGTTCCGCCCCCGGCTCCTTGCGGACAAAGGCCTCTTTCTCGTCATCCTTGAACAGGTAGAAGCCCCCGTCAATGGGCTTGTTGCCAATGCCCATCTCGGGGACATCGCAGAGAGGCTTGGAGCGGCTCTCGACAAAGACATCATCCCCGGCGGCTAGATAGCCGTTGATGTTGGACGCCTCCACGGCGCTGTCACCGTCATAGATCACCCGTTTGCGGCCGACAGCCGGCTCGCCGGGATTTCTCCGTGGGGAAGCGGCATCCCCGACGGAGAATCCGACGATGACGCAGTGGACATGAGCTTTCTGGCTGGCCTCACTGTCCCAGATGAATGTCCGCCAGGCGAAGTCTATATGGGCACCGGCCTCCATCAGCGGTTTCCAGAGGTCTGCCGCCTGCTCGCCCTGTGTGATGGAGTTGGTGGACACGAGCGCGGCGCGTATGGAGGGGTTGGACAGCATCATGTCCAGGGACTTGCAGTACCAGCCGGTCACATAGTCCATGTTGCCGGCATTCTTCCATTTGGGACCCAAGACCGCGAGCAGGTCACTTTTCTGCGCGGGCGACATGATGCGGGCGCCCAGGAACGGCGGGTTGCCCATGATGAAGTCCAGCTCCGATGCCGGGACGACCGCGTTCCAGTCCATGCTCAGCGCATTGCCCTCATGGATGTTGTTGTAAGTCTTGAGCGGCAGGGGGTCAAGGCTGAAACCCACTATCTCATCCGTCTCGGCCATCATCTGGCTCTCCGCTATCCACAGCGCGGCCTGAGCCACGGAACAGGCGAAGTCGTTGATCTCGATGCCGTAGAACTGGCTGATGGAGACCTTGATAGGGTTGACGACCCCGCCAATCACCCGGTCGCTGCCGTAGATGATGCGCAGGGCTTCGTTCTCCAGCCTCCGCAGACAGGTGTAGGACTCTGTGAGGAAGTTGCCGGAGCCGCAGGCCGGATCCAGGAGCTTGAGTGCAGCGAGCCGGTCCTGGAAAGCAAGGGCGCGTTCCCGCCGGGTCTTGGCCACAGCTATGGCCTTGATGCCGGAGAGCTCCGCCTTGAGTGCATCCAGGAAGAGCGGGTCTATGACCTTGTGGATGTTGGCGATGCTGGTGTAGTGCATTCCGCCGGCACGGCGGGTCTCCGGATTGAGCGTGCTCTCAAACACGGCCCCGAAGATGGTCGGGGAGATCTGGCTCCAGTCAAATCCGTCCGACGCCCGCTGGAGGATGAGGCTGCGGATCTCATCGCTGATGCGGGGTATCTCGATGTCCCCGGCGAACATCCCGCCGTTGACATAAGGGAATGCCAGCAAGTCATCATCCTCGTAAGGGTCGCGCTCCTCGGGACGCTGGTCCAGGACGCGGAAGAGCTTGATGAGCTTATCCCTGAACTCCCCTGCGCCGAACTGCTCCATGTAGTCGTGGAACATGTTCTTGCCACCGAAGATGCCGGCATCTTCCGCGTAGAGGCAGAACACCAGGCGGACGCAGAGCTTGTTGAGGCTCTTCTGGCTCTCGGGGCTGGAGGGGTCGCGGTACTGGGCGAGGAGCTTGTCATACAGGAGGCCGACAATCTCCCCGGCCTGGATGCTGACTTCCAGCTCCTTTTTGAGGTGGACATGGCTGTCGTCAACCAAGAATGACAGGCGGGGGTACTCCCGCTCCAGGTCGGCAAGGCGGACGACCTCCGGGGCGTCGCCAGGGCGTTCCATGTCGTGGATCTCGAACGTGGAGAAATTGCAGACGACGATCCAGCGCGGAGCCATAGACAAAGGCAAACCGGCGGCGTAGCGGCGGGCCTGCTGGTACGGGGTCAACTCCTGCCCGTCGGACTGGCGGTATCTGGCCCCGAGATCCACATGGGAGCCTTTCTGCTCAATCAGCACCTTGGTGGCCGGGATGTAGCCGTCAATGAAGTCGGCTCCGCGCTCTTTGGTGATGGTCTTGACCGGCAGCTCGAACTCGATGGCCCTGGCGGGGTTGTCAATGCCGAAAACACTGTGGAGGAGGTCTATCCAAAAGCGCTGGGTCTCGCCCTTCTCATAGCCCTTGCCGGACCATTCCTGCGCAAAGGCCTTTGCCGCCTGCCGCCGGGAAGAGCTTTGCTCTGGCCTTCGGGTGCTGGCGTATTGAGGCGTTTGCTCTGGTTTATGGCCGATGCCGTCTTGAGGCGTTTGCTCTGGCCTTCGGGTGCTGGCGTATTGAGGCGTTTGCTCTGGTTTATGGTTGCTTGGTGTCATAAATGTCGCGAGTGGTGAAGTCAATGATACAAAAATAGCATTTCTGCGGAAAGTGCCCTCCCCGAAATGTCCCGAGTCATGCTGAGGGCAACGCCCCGCCTGTCGTTCTGAGGAGGCACCCCTTTGCCTCCCGGAGGGCCAGGCCAACAGTCATGCTGAGGGCAACGCCCCGCCGCAGCGCATTCCTTGAGAAATGGGAGGCCTGACCTGCATCCGGCAATTAAAAGAACACGGTTTCAAGCGTACCGGGAAATCACCGGCAAAGAAAATGTTTCAAAACACTAAAATTCGCGATATATTTGCCGCGCAAA
>CAYWAD010000089.1:0-5392 GCA_964456045.1 uncultured Lachnospiraceae bacterium | reverse complement strand
CTACACTTGTCAGTTTTGCTGTCTCCGTCGGAAAGACGAGCGATGTTATCTCGCCGGAATTCAAATCCGCAGGTCACAAAGTTGTTTTAATCGCTCCCGAAACCACGGAAAGCGGACTTCCCGTTCCGGAATCGTATAAGAAAGTTGCAAAGGAAGCCGACCATCTCATCAAGAGCGGCGCTTATGCGGCGGCAACTCCCGGTATGGGCGGCACACTCGCAGCTGTAATCAAAATGACGTTCGGTAACGGCATCGGAATCAAGCTCGACAGTGCGGTTTCCGTAGCCGAGCTTGCCTCGTACAAGTACGGCGCGTTCATACTCGAACTTCCCGAAGGTGTTGTTCCGTCTATGCCCTACACTACGCTCGGAATGACGACAACGGAACGCAGCGTAACCTACGGCGACGAAGCGCTTACGCTCGACGAGCTTTACCGCGACTACGAAGCACGTCCCGAAAGCGTATATCCCGTTCACGCGGCTGAACCGAAAAGCATAATCCCGGCAATTTCTTATTCCGCAAACACTTATCCGTCACCTGCAATCAAAACCGCAAAGCCGAAGTTCCTCATTCCCGTTTTCCCCGGCACAAACTGTGAATTTGACTCTGCCGCAGCGGTAAGAGCGGCGGGCGGTGAACCGGAAATTTTCGTAATCAATAACATGGATGCCGCTCATATTTCCGAATCCGTTCAGAAATTCGCTTCTCTCGTAAGCGAATCGCAAGCGATATTCATCCCCGGAGGCTTCTCCGGCGGAGACGAGCCGGACGGATCGGGTAAATTCATCACCGCGTTCTTCCGTGCCGGAGCGATCAAAGATGAAGTAAACAAGCTTCTTAAAGTTCGTGACGGTCTTATGTGCGGTATTTGTAACGGATTCCAGGCTCTTATCAAGCTCGGTCTCGTTCCCTACGGCGAAATAACGGATCCTGACGAAAACGCCCCCACACTTACCTTTAACACGATCGGACGTCACCAGTCTCGCATCGTTTACACAAGAGTCGCTTCGAATAAGTCTCCTTGGCTTATGAATTCCAAAGTCGGAGATATTCACGCAGTGCCGATTTCCCACGGGGAGGGTCGCTTTATCGCTTCAGACAGCGTTATTGAGGCGCTTATCGAAAACGGACAGATCGCTACGCAGTACGTCGGTGAATCCGGAAAGCCCACATATAACATCAATTACAACCCCAACGGTTCTGTTCTTGCTGTTGAAGGCATCACTTCACCCGACGGCAGAGTCCTCGGTAAAATGGGACACAGCGAACGTGTCGGTAACGGTCTTTACAAAAATGTTCCCGGCAATTACGACTCGAAAATCTTTGATTCCGCAGTAAAATATTTCAAATAATCATTTATAAGGAGATCTATCATGGCAACTTTTATCAACGAACCTTCTCACACCTTTAACGAATATCTTCTCATCCCCGGATATTCCTCCGCGGAATGCATTCCCTCGAACGTATCCCTTAAAACTCCCCTCGTAAAGTTCAGACGCGGTGAAGAACCCGCAATCTCGCTCAACATACCTATGGTTTCCGCTATTATGCAGTCCGTCTCCGGTGACAGACTTGCTGTTGCTCTCGCACGTGAAGGCGGCGTTTCCTTCATTTACGGCAACCAGTCCATCGAAAGCGAAGCTGCCATGGTTGCTAAAGTTAAGGGCTACAAGGCAGGCTTCGTTGCAAGCGACTCCAACATTCGCCCCGATGCAACTCTCGCAGACGTGCTTGAGCTTAAGAAAAGCACAGGTCACTCCACCGTTGCGGTAACTGACGACGGCACAGGCACAGGAAAGCTTCTCGGCATCGTTACGGGCAGAGATTACAGAGTCAGCAGAATGGAGCTTACGGAAAAGGTTGAAAGCTTTATGACTCCCCTCTCACGTCTCGTTACCGCACCCGAAGGTACTTCTCTTAAGGAAGCAAACGACATCATTTGGGACAACAAGCTCAACTCCCTCCCAATCGTTGACAAAGACGGTCGTCTTTCCTCTTTCGTTTTCCGTAAGGACTACGACAGACACAAAAAAAATCCCGACGAAATCCTTGACAGTCAGAAGCGTTATGTTGTAGGCGCAGGTATCAACACACGCGACTACGAAACTCGCGTTCCCGCGCTCATCGAAGCAGGCGCAGACGTGCTCTGCATAGACTCATCCGAAGGCTTCACCGAATGGCAGCGTCGCACGATCAACTACATCCGCGAAAAATACGGCGACACGGTAAAAGTCGGAGCAGGAAACGTCGTTGACGAGGACGGCTTCCGTTTCCTCGCGGACTGCGGTGCGGACTTCGTTAAAGTCGGCATCGGCGGCGGTTCCATCTGCATCACTCGCGAAACAAAGGGTATCGGTCGCGGTCAGGCGACTGCCGTTATCGAAGTTTGCCGCGCGCGCGACAAGTACTTCAAGGAAACAGGCGTTTACATCCCCGTTTGCTCGGACGGAGGTATCGTTCACGACCATCACATCACTCTTGCTCTCGCAATGGGCGCGGATTTCGTAATGCTCGGACGTTACTTCGCTCGTTTCGAAGAAAGCCCGACAGGCAAAGTCAACATCAACGGCACACTTATGAAGGAATACTGGGGCGAAGGATCAAACCGTGCCCGTAACTGGCAGAGATATGACCTCGGCGGCAAGCCGAATCTCACATTCGAAGAAGGCGTTGACTCTTATGTTCCCTATGCCGGTTCCCTTTCCGACAACGTTCAGCGCACACTTGCGAAAATCAAGTCCACAATGTGCTCTTGCGGAGTTATTACAATTCCCGAACTTCAGAAAAACGCTAAACTTACGCTCGTTTCGTCCGTAAGTATCGTTGAAGGCGGCGCGCACGACGTCGTTCAGAAGTCCTCCGCAAAATCTCTTTAATTTTTGAAACGAGGTAATCCATGAAGACAGATATCGAAATCGCTCAGGCGACGGTACCTACTCCCGTTGACGATCTCGCAAAGCTTGCCGGTATCGCACCGGAAACAATCATTCATTACGGAAAATACAAGGCAAAAATCAGCTTGTCCGTCAAGGACGATGAAAATCTGCAAAACGGACGCTTGATTCTTGTTACGGCGATCACTCCCACTCCTGCCGGAGAAGGAAAAACAACTACGACAATAGGTTTGGCTGACGCGCTCAGACGCATCGGCAAAAAATCCATGGTTGCTATCCGCGAGCCCTCGCTCGGTCCTGTTTTCGGCGTCAAGGGAGGTGCCGCAGGCGGCGGATACGCTCAGGTTATCCCCATGGAGGACATCAATTTGCATTTCACCGGCGACATCCACGCCATCGGAGCCGCAAACAACCTTTTGGCGGCTATGATCGACAATCACATCTATCAGGGAAATGAGCTTGGAATCGATCCGAGGCGCATCACATGGAAGCGCTGCATCGACATGAACGACCGTCAGCTTCGTTTCGTTACGGACGGCCTCGGCGGCAGAGTCAACGGCACGCCTCGCGAGGACGGTTTTGACATCACGGTTGCATCCGAAATAATGGCAGTTCTCTGCCTTGCGGATTCCATCAGCGACTTGAAAGCGCGCCTTTCGCGCATCGTCGTCGGATATACATACGACGAAACCCCCGTGACTGCCGGAGAGCTTAATGCAGTCGGCGCACTTACGGCACTGCTCAGAGATGCGCTTATGCCCAATCTTGTCGGCACTCTCGAAGGAACGCCTGCGCTCGTTCACGGCGGTCCGTTTGCTAACATTGCTCACGGCTGCAATTCCGTCGTCGCTACAAAAACGGCAATGAAGCTTGCGGATTACACCGTCACGGAAGCAGGCTTCGGTGCCGATCTCGGAGCCGAGAAATTTCTCGACATTAAATGCCGCGCGGCAAACCTCAAGCCGGACGCTGTTGTAATCGTTGCAACGATTCGTGCGCTGAAAATGCACGGAGGAGTTGCGAAAACAGAGCTCGGTGCGGAAAATCTTTCCGCGCTTGAAGCCGGTCTGCCTAATCTTTTACGCCATGTGAAAAACATCACGGAGGTGTATAAGCTGCCTGCGGTTGTTGCCGTGAACAGATTCCCCACCGACACTGATGCGGAGATCGCGCTCGTCATCGAAAAGTGCGCCGAACTCGGAGTTAAGGCGATTCTTTCGAACGTTTGGGCTGAGGGAGGAGCCGGCGGTACGGAGCTTGCAGAGGAAGTTGTTCGTCTTTGCGAAAGTGAAAATAACTTCACCTTCAGCTACGACACGGACGCTTCCATCGAAGAAAAAATCAACGCAGTCGTTACAAAGGTCTACGGCGGCGCAGGCGTAACATTTATGCCTGCCGTTAAAAAAGAAATCGCGAAGCTGACCGCGCTCGGCTATGGCAAGCTTCCCGTTTGCATTGCAAAAACGCAATACAGCTTTTCCGATGACCCGACCAAACTCGGCGCTCCCGAAGGCTTTACCGTCACTGTAAAAAACATTAAGGTCTCCGCCGGCGCAGGTTTTATAGTCGCGCTTACGGGCGATATAATGACAATGCCGGGGCTCCCAAAGGTGCCTGCGGCTTGCGGAATCGACGTTGACGAAAACGGTACGATCAGCGGACTTTTCTAAGTTAGATACAAAACCGACTTCCCTTAACGGAGGTCGGTTTTTCGTTTTCGCACGTGCATATTATTCATCTTTTTGTGCCAAAATGTACCGTTTTACGCATATTTATTCGTTTTTATTTGAACATTATGCAGATTTTATCAAATACGTATTGCTTTTACGCAAAAGCTGTGCTATACTGTTACCATGCAAAAAAACGCATATTTATTCAAACAATATAAACCTAAAAAGGAGAAATAAAATGAAAAAAGATATCAAAAAAGTCGTTCTCGCTTATTCCGGAGGGCTTGACACATCCATTATTATTCCGTGGCTCAAGGAAAACTACAATAACTGCGAAGTAATCGCCGTTTCCGGCGACGTCGGTCAAGGCACGGAACTTGACGGTCTCGAAGAAAAGGCGCTCAAAACCGGCGCGTCAAAGCTTTATATCGAGGATCTCAAGGAAGATTACATAGAAAATTACATCTGGCCCTGCCTCAAGGCGGACGCAAAATACGAAGATTACCTTCTCGGCACATCTCACGCACGCCCTTGCATTGCAAAGCGTATCGTTGAGATCGCCATCGCAGAAGGTGCTGACGCTATCTGCCACGGTTGCACCGGTAAGGGCAACGACCAGGTTCGTTTTGAGCTTACAATCAAGGCTTTTGCACCCGATATGGCTATCATCGCGCCTTGGCGTGAGTGGGACATCAAATCCCGCGACGAGGAGATCGACTATGCGGAAGCACACAATATTCCTCTCAAGATAAACCGCGAAACAAACTATTCCAAGGATAAAAATATTTGGCACCTTTCTCACGAGGGCCTTGATCTCGAAAGTCCCGC
>CAYWAD010000088.1:0-5505 GCA_964456045.1 uncultured Lachnospiraceae bacterium | reverse complement strand
ATTGAGATTCCGCATTTAATTATATCCCATATTTTTATATTGTCAATTCTTTTTTTAACTTTTCTTTACACAAAAAAGCAAAGCGATTAAAAACCGCTTTGCTTTTCGTTAATATGCATTTTCGTTTTCTTCGATAATGACAGATCCCAGACTCGCGTAGTTGCGGTCGGCGTCGGTTAACCAATGCTCAAGCAAAGAAAGCGCGTCATCATAATATGCCGTCGTCTCGGTTGAAACCAAGTCATACATCAAAAATTTCTGTTCATACCGAAAAACGCTTTTATCAACGGCATTTATATTAACGACAATACCGAGCTCGGCAAGGTCCTGCTGAACGGACTGCGCGATTCGGATGTCCTCTTTCTCCTTTACCGTCAAATACGTCATCGACAAAGCGAATTCGTCGTCAATTTTACCGTCCCCGTCGGAATCAAGTCCGAGCTGCTTGATAATTTCTCGCGCTTCCGCCCTGTTTTCGGACGTGGACTCGGAATAATAACCGATGGTATCCATAAAGGGATATTTGTGGTAACCCGTGTTTTTACGGTATGTTCCGCCGGAGCCGTCAGAAATGTTTTTGCCGACGATAGAAGTCGCGACGGTTTCGTTTTTACCGGTGATTGAAGATACGATATAATCACGGTCGATATAAAGCGAGATGGCGCGACGAAGCAAAGCGGCATTTTCAGAAGTCATTCCACTGTAAATCGAGCTGTTGAAGTTATGGCAGATGACATACACGCTGTCAAGTTCGTCATAAACGCACTCCCCCGTCAATGCATCGTCGATAATATCCACATTCGGGATATTACCGAGAAAATCAATTTCGCCGGCGGTATAAAGCGCATACGCTTCGCTTGCGTCTTTTTTGACATTAACGTAAATTGTCTTCAAGGTCACAGACGCGCTGCCGTAATATTTCGAATTCAGAGACATGGTATACGAGCTTCCCTCGGAAAGTGCAGACGCAACATACGCTCCCGAAACCGGGAAAGACGCCACCTTTGTCCATGCGGAAGCGTCGATTATGTTGCCGAAAATGTCCGCATAGCCGTCCGCATATTCGACGGCATTCTCGTTAACGGGATAGAACGCGGTGAACGCGCAAAGCTCCGTGAAATATGAGCAAGGCGCGTTAAGCGTGACTGTCAGAATCGTGTCCGTTTCGTCTGCTTCGAGCATAAGCTTACCGTCCTCGTCGAGCGCGACAACGTCAAAAAGGTATGCATACGGGCTTTTTGTTTCGTCTTCAGCAACTCTGCGCCAAGAATAGACAAAATCCGAGGCACCGAAATGATTTCCGTTTGACCATGAAAGTCCGCTCGGCAAAGTGAATGTATAAACGAGGCCGTCCTCGGAAACTTCACAGCTTTCGACAAGATCGGGAACGACGTTACCGTCCGCATCATAGGTGTAAAGACCGGAAAACAGGTTTGAAACGAGCGTCAAAGCCGCTGTATTTTCCGCAAAGGCAGGATCAAGGCTGTTTGGCGCTTCGCAAAAGACAAGCTTTGCGTCCGTTCTGTCGCCGTTTTGCGCCTTAACGAAATATTTTGAGCCGAAATCATTGGAATAAACGCCTGTTAGTGTGCTTTTCACCAGATAAACGTCACGGGCATTATAAATGGGAATGATGCATTCCGTTTCCATAAGCAAATCCTCGGCGATATGGAGATATGCTTCTTTTTTTTCGGGGTCCGTCTCAGCTTTAATCGTTTCGATCAAGCTGTCGTACTTATCCCATCTGATCCCCTCAACTCCGTTAGACGACGAGCACGAAGAAAGTGTTCCGGCGATAAGCATAAGCGTTAAAAGCAGAATCAGCGCGATATTAATATGTTTTTTCATTACGGCAATCTCCTTTCAAGGAGTGTCATCATTAACGTACTTTATTATTTTACCATATTTTTTTTATTAGTCAAGTGCATTGCGAAATCGTTAAAAAACAGGTCATATAATTTTTTAAGCTTATTGACAACGAAAAAAGTCTGTAATATACTGTTCGTACAAACGGAAGTTTGGAGGTATTTTTATGTTGGCAAAAAAACCGCCTATGGGGTGGAACTCTTGGAACACCTTCGGCACGAACATTAACGAAACTCTCATAAAAGAGACTGCGGACGCTATGGTTGAATCCGGTCTCAAGGATGCCGGCTACGAGTACATCGTAATAGACGATTGCTGGTCACTTCGCCGCCGCGGAGAAGACGGCAGAATCGTTCCGGACCCCGAAAAATTTCCTTCCGGCATGAATGCTCTTGCGGATTACATTCATTCAAAGGGCTTGAAGTTCGGTATGTATTCCGATGCGGGAACAAAGACCTGCGCCGGATATCCCGGAAGCTTCGAGCATGAATTTCTCGATGCGGAAACATTTGCCGAATGGGGCGTTGATTTTTTGAAATATGATTTTTGCAACAAGCCGAAGCTGCAAGACGGCCCGGTTCTGTACAATCGCATTTCGATGGCGCTCAAAGCCACAGGACGAGACATTCTGCTTTCTGCATGCAACTGGGGCTCGGACAACGTAGAAAAATGGATACGTTCGCACGGCGCGGATATGTACCGTTCAACAGGCGACATTTGGGACAATTTTGACAGCGTTCGCAGAATAGCACGCAGCCAAATGGACAAGATCTCCTACAGCGCGCCCGGCTGCTACAACGATATGGACATGCTCATCTGCGGCATGTATTCAAAAGGCAATGTCGGCGGCGGTGAGCACGGCGGCTGCACCGACATCGAATATCGCACACATTTCGCGCTTTGGTGTCTGTACCAGTCACCGCTTATGATCGGCTGCGACATCAGAAATATGAACGACACCACAAAGGCATTGCTCACAAATCCCGATCTCCTTGCGATAAATCAGGACGAGGACGCACGTCCGCCGATTTTCTTTATCGGCAACAATGAATCCAATGTTGTCGGCATGCTAAAACATCTTTCCGACGGAGAATACGTATTTGCTTTCGTAAACTATTCCGATCACGATGCTTACGCCTCCTGTGAGCTTTATGACATCGGTCTTTCTGCGGCTGCGGGTTACGGCTTTGAGCTTACGGACATCTTCTCAAAAGAAGAATCCGGTCCGTACTGCGATTACTTTCCTGCTTACAAAATCGCTCCGCACGACATAAAAATCCTGCGCGCAAAGCTTGTTAAAATGCATTGATGAAGGACGAAAAGTGTATGCATTGCTCTGTTCATCTCTCCTCGGATGAGATCGGACTTTACAAAAAAATGATAAATCGAGGTGCGGAGCGCGGTCTTTGCATTCGATGCCTGTCCGCTGAGCTTGGCGTAAGCGTTGACGAGTTGAAAAAGCGCATCGAATATTTCCGTTCGCTCGGATGCACGTTGTTTTTTCAATAAAACTTATCCCTCGAAAAAGAGTAAAATCCTTTTCGAGGGATAGCTTTTGTCACATTTCGTCTTTTTCGTTGTGATTTTCGGCGTTATCCGGCAAATCCTTGACTATTGGGATAAACTGCTCCGCGAATTTTCCGCGTCCGCGGTATTTAACGTAAAAATATCCGATAATCGAAAAAACCGTGGCTCCTATAAAGTTTACTATAAGATCCTTCATCGTATCGTGAAGCCCGATGTCAAGGTAGCCGCCGACTCCGAGCGCCTCTGTCGTTCCGTCCTCGTATACGATAATCACATCCTCGATCCCGTTAAGCTTGATGACTGTGTTTGTCCTCGTTTCATCAAGCGCGACCGAATTGACAGAGGTAATCACCGAATCCTTTTGCATATCAAGTCCGAGCAAATTGTCCGCGCCGTATTCAAAAAACTCCCAAACGACGCCGACCGTCATCGAAAAGCAGAACGCCACGATTGCAATGTAGGCAGGCGCAAGCTTCAGCGAGAATTTGTCGCTTCGGTTGAGCAGGTCCACAAGCGAAAAACCTATCGCCGCGCAAAGGAATCCGTTCAAGGTATGAAGGACGGTGTCCCAATGCGGTACGCGAACGTAAAAACTGTTTATTTCGCCGAGTATCTCAGCCGAAAAAATAAACAGAAGGATTATTATTTCGAGAGTAGCCGGCAATTCAACCGCAAATTTGTGCTCGAAAACACTTGGCAAAATCATAAGTACAAGGCTCAGTATGCACAAAAACAAGCTCTGAAAATCGCCGCGCAGAGCAAAAAATATTCCGCTCAATATCACCAAGAAACGCAGCGTCAGGTATACTATAAGTGTGCTTTTTTTGCTGTATCTCCGATTTTTATCAATATCCGGCTTTTTTATTTTTTTCATTTCCATATCCTTTCAGATATATTTCTCTCTATTTTACTGTCGTTTTTTTGCAATAAAGTTCGTTTTTTTTGAACAAAACATAAATTATACCAAAGCTTTTTGTTGCATTTTTGTAGATTTCGTGATAATATACTGATATAAGGCTTTGTATTTTATTTTTTTCGGGTGATAACAATGAAAAAAATTGCACTTACTATCGTTTTTGTCATTGCCATGTTGTCCTTTTCTGCTTGCGGTGACATAGGCACACCGATCGATACAGGCGTTGATTCGGACGGAATCGACGGCGGCATTAAATGGACCTATGAGCTTGACGCTTACCCCACCTACGGCGTTGACCGTCAGCGCCAGAAGCATTACTACACCTATGACGTAACTACTGCCGAGATTGAAGAATATCTTAACGCGCTGCTCGACGCAGGCTACACGGTTTCCGAAGCATACGGGACTGCCGTTTCGGACGATTTCTTCGCGCCTGTCGGTGCTTATGTCGGCGCGGAAGCATACTATGTTATGACAAAGGACGACTCGAACATAATACTGACATACATTTATCAGTCCGACGGAACTTGGATTTCCGAGGTGGATTCGTAATTCGCGTAAACAAACAGAATTTATATCAAAGCGACCGAATTATAATTCGAACATCCGTCCGAACGTCAGCTAACTGATTTAGGATGTGATCGAAAACGAATTTAGTGATGTTATAAATTAGAAAGTAAAATCCGCAGGCAGAATTTTCTGTCTGCGGTTTTTTATGCAAGATCAAAACATGGAAAGCTGATTGGATTCGTCGATTCCGTCCAAAACGCCGTTACGTCTGAGCGTTTCAATGACGGTTTTGGTAACTCCGGCGCGAGCGCGAAGTTCTTCGACCGAAAAAATTTCGTCTCCGAAGCTGTCCCTTGCGGCAGCAAGCTTTTCAGCCGCTCCTCCGCCGAGTCCGGACAGGCACATAAACGGCAGGCGTATTTTTCCGTTCTCCGGCAAGAACGCGGTTGCAGCCGATTTATACATATTCACGGGCAAAAATTTCAGTCCGCGCATATAATATTCGTTTACGATCTGCATTGCGGCAAGCTGAGTTTCCTCTTTTTGCGACGCATTCGTACCTTTTGCGGAATATTCTTTAATCAAATCACGTACAGCGGCAGGACCGGAAAGCACGATTTCACCGTCAAATCCGTCCGGTGCAGCTGTGAAATATGCGGCGTAAAATTCAACGGGATAGTTGAGCT
>CAYWAD010000087.1:0-5506 GCA_964456045.1 uncultured Lachnospiraceae bacterium | reverse complement strand
CCGGCATCGGGCCGTTTCTGTGCGCTTCGTGCGAGTATGCTCCGGTTACGGCAATGTCGTCAACCTTAACAAAGTCTATCTCCCATTCTGCGTAAAGCTCGAAAAGCGAATCATAATATGCCTGAGCCGCAGGAGAGTGAGGGTTAACGCCGTACATATCGCTGTTCCAGCCGCAAACGGAGAAAGGATCGCCAACATCCGCAGCCGTGTATTCGGTTCCCTTTATCTTTGTTCTTGCGTAAATCGCCTGACGGGGGATGCCGCGCATGATGTGAATGCCGAATTTGAGACCCATTTCGTGAATTTTACGCGAGATAGGAAGGAATCCCTTTCCGTCCGCGGATGAGGGGAAGCGGTTTGGTGCGGGAATAAGACGAGAATATTCGTCCATGCAGAGCTGTGCGTTTGAGGTGTAATAAGTGTCAAATGCGTTAGGTTCACTCCACTGAATATCGCAAGTAACGAGATCCCAACCGTGCTCAAGCAGATGCTCCTTCATGTAAAGCGCGTTTCCGATGAGCTGTTCTTCGTTTACAGCGGCGCCGTAGCAGTCCCAGCTGTTCCAACCCATGGGGGGATGGGGTGCAAAATCCGTATGCTTCATAATTTGATTTGTTCCTTTCGTGGTACGGTTTTGTTTTTATGAGTAAAGCTTCAGCGCGCGGCGCAGACGTCTTTTCAAAACGAAAAAGAGGTACACGGAGCGCAAAAGCGAAACAGACAAATATATTATTGCTATAGCGAGCGACGAATTCGGGTTCATACCTGTGCTTGACAAGTCCTCAAGCGCATCCGAGCCGAACGGAATTGTTGAAAGGCAAAGAAACGCGAGCATAAGCACGGTCAAACCGAGGGCATAAAGCAGAATTCCATCCATCGTTATGCGGCGACGACGGCTCCGCTTTGACTTTTTCGGATCGAATTTGTAGTCGGAAACGGCTGTGACCGCAACGCAGGTCATATAAAAAACGAAAGACATAAGGACTGCGGAGACAGACAGAAGCGTTTTTGTGTAGCCGTCGTAGGTGAGTTGACCGAGATGTGTTACAGTTGCGTCCGCCGAGGCGTGAAGCGTAGCGGAAATCACGGAAAGAATCAGAGTGGCGACGATTTTTGCTGCGGAAAGCTCTCCCGGACTAGGCGACGCATCGAATTTTTCGCAAGTCTTAACGCTTATGAGCGTACGACGAATCGGCACGATCGCCGTGACGCAAAAAAGCGCGATTATCGAAATATACAGAAGCGCGTAGGCAAAGTTTTTTATCGCTTTAATATACAAAATCGAGCAAACTGTCAATGTGAGGGAGAACGCATAAAAAATAAACGCGATCGAATACGGTTTTATATAATTTTTCAGTTCCGCGAAAAGCATCCCGGGGAAAAGACGCGGACGTTTGGGGCGCGGAACTCTTTTTTTCTTACTCATTGTATGATCCTTTTTGCCGAATAAGGGTATTGCCGAAAGTAAGTTTATTTTATCACAAAAATCGCCTACGGGCAATAGACATTATTTTGTTATGTGATGTACGTTTTTTATTATATAATTTTTTGTAAAAAATAATGTTCTGTAAAAAAACAGACAATGTGTTGATATGTATTGACATATATGAGGAATAAATGTTATTATTCTTAATAAACCACAAATCAAAATCCGAAGCTCGGAGGATCCTTTAATGAAAAAAGCAATGAAATATGTTTTGCGAGGAGGACTTTGCGTTGTCACGGTGCTTATCGCGTTGCTTGTCGCGGCATATTCGATTATGTTTGTGTTGGCGAAAGGCCCGTCTCCGACAGCAAGTACGCTTTTTGTTCGCAGTGTGATGGAAACGTCCGCGGCGAAGTTCCTTGCGCGAATGTATTTCACCGAGGATGAAATAAACGCCATACTTGAGGCGGGAAGCGGAGACGACCAGATCACGGATCCGTCATTGATACAGATCCCGTCCGCAGATTCCGATGCAACCGGAAACGAGGATGAGGAAAAGAAAGATCCCGCTCTTACGGACGATACTGACGTGGGGGATTCCGATGCGGTCACTTCGGGCGGAAACGATGAGACATCGACCGTGGATACCGCCGAAACCGACGCGGAAGCTTCCGCCGACGACGGCATCGAGGTCATCAAAATCCAAGGCGATACATATAACGGCACGCTGCTGATCATTAAAGATCCGTCAAGAGTGAAAGTCGGCACGCTGCCCACCTACGGGGCAGGATATTCCGGCAAAACTTTGCGTGAATTTGTTGCCGAGTCGGGTGCGGTTGCCGGCATAAACGCAGGCGGCTTTGAGGATGACGGCGGAAACGGCACGGGTGCCGTTCCGGACGGAATAGTTATCCGTGACGGCAAGATCATTTGGGGCGATGCTTCGACGCAATACAAATGCATCATCGGCTTTGACGAAAATAACGTGTTTCACGTCGGCAATATGACGGGTCAACAGGCGCTTAATGAGGGAATCGTGAACGGACTCAACTTTTCCAACGGTCCGGCGCTCGTCATAAACGGTGTGCCGCAAAATTCCAAGAGAAGTCTCGGCGGCGGTCTTAATCCGCGTACCGCGATCGGTCAACGTGCGGACGGAGCTGTGCTGATGCTCGTCATCAACGGCAGACAGGCGGACTCGCTCGGCGCAACATATGACGATCTTGTGAGCATTATGCTCGGTTATGGCGCTGTCAATGCCGCAAATCTTGACGGTGGATCATCCACTCTGATGGTATATAACGGAGAAACAATGAATCAAAGCGCTTACTTCTTCGGTGAACGTAAGCTTCCGAATGTATTCTTAGTGGAGGCAGCGAAATGAAAAACAAAAGCAAAAAGCCGAGCGTTTTTTGGCGTTCGTATATCATCCTTTGCGGCGTGCTTTTGATTTTTGTCGTCGCATTTGTCGCATTCTTTTACGATTTTATAAAAGCGTTTGAGGTGGGACGTCCGGAATATGCCGTACGCGAATATGTTGAGAACATAACATCCGACGATGTGATCGCGGAGCTTACCGAGTTCTTGGACGGAAAGCTTTCCGGCTATGAAGCGGAAAATGCAATTTCGACAGAGGTCACCTCGGCAATGCAAAAATATGAACTGTCGTATGTTCGCGCATTCAGCGATAACACTGACGATATTCCAAAGTATGATGTTTATTGCGGAGAAAAGATCCTGTCGCTGACGCTCTCCGTTACGGACGGCGGAAAATACGGATTCGATAACTATCTCGTTACCGGTGTAAGCATTGCGGAAGATTGGGTAACGGCAAGGCTGAACACAGTCAGCGTTATCATACCGAGTGCCGCGAAGCTTACGTTAAACGGCAAAAACGTGCCTGCCGATGCGGTATCTTTCGAATTTGCCGACGAAAGCGTGTCCGAGTTTGAAGCCGATTCGTTCAAGCTCAGTATGTACGAGATTGCGGATGTTTTTGGCGACATAACCGCGTCCGCAGTGCTTGACGGAGAAAATCTCCCTCTCGATAATCCTTCAACCGGTGTTTATTCGTCGGTATACGATTCGTTTGACAGCGTTTATACCGTTATCGCCCCACAGAATGCGGTTGTTACCTTGAACGGGATCACGCTCTCCGATGCTTACGTCACAGGCATCGCGATCCCGACGGATGCACATCTTTTCGAAAGCGAAACGGACGTGCTGTGTAGCGTTTACTGCATAAACGGGCTTCACTTTGTTCCGACTGTGACAGCGGAACTTGCGGGCGAAATGCTTGAAGCGGACGAAACGAATTTGCTTTATGACAGCGCGTTCCTCTATCCGGATTCATATAAGAAATCCTATACTGCCGTGGTGCCCTCCGGCGCGACGCTTTATTGTAACGGCGTTCTTGTCGGCGAGGAATATCTCGACGCCGGCTCGACGCTCTATTCCGTGCCCGAAGCTGCGAAAAAATATGCTGCCGCAACGGAATACGGCGTAAGCTATACCGTTACGGGCTTGTACGGTGAGCCGGAATTTACGGCTTATAACGGCGACGAGGCTTGCGTCGGCGGCGAAGATGACGGTGTGAAATTGTTTTATCCCGATGCGAGTGCTTCCGTGAAAAAAGAGCTTGAAGAAAACGCAACCCTTTTCACTCAATTGTATGTGAAATATACCTACGAAGGCACCAAACACACAGAGAAAAATTATAACGCGGTTGTTGAGCATATCAAGGAAGGCTCCGCAGCTTACAAAACGCTCGAAAGCTCGTACAAAGCTATGATTTATAACAGCAATTTCAAGGTCGATAAGCTTGAAATCAAGCTTTACGATACGGTAAAATATTCGAGTAGCTGCTACGGAATCAAGGTCGATTTTGATTCGCACGGTAAATACTACAAGTATGAAAAGGTGGCTGTCGGCACGTATACGATGATATGGATCGTCAAAAACGGCACATGGGAGTTAGTTGATTTTATATTTTCTTAAAGTGAATATTTGAAAAACGGATTTTCGGTAAAAAACGGAAATCCGTTTTTTGTATTAACAGGTATATCCGAGGCAATACTTTTGACATAACGAAAAAAAGGTGCGGTGTTGCCTATGTATTATAGCAAGGTTGAAATCTGCGGTGTTAATACTTCAAAGCTCAAAACTTTATCCGGAGAAGAAAAACGAAATTTGCTTTTGAGGGTGAAAAAAGGGGACAAAACGGCGCGAGAGGAGCTCGTTTTCGGCAATTTGCGGCTTGTTTTGAGCATTATTCAGCGTTTCTCCGGAAGACGAGAAAATATGGATGATTTATTTCAAGTTGGGTGTATAGGTCTTGTCAAAGCGATAGACAATTTTGACCTCGACAAGGAGGTGGAACTTTCGACTTATGCCGTCCCGATGATAATAGGTGAGATAAGGCGCTATTTGCGCGACAATTCCGCGCTCAGAGTGAGCAGATCATTACGCGATCTTGCGTACAGAGCACTCGGTGCGAAGGAGCGTTTGTCGGCGCAGTCCGACCATGAGCCGACGGTTTCGGAGATTGCAAAAGAGCTGGATGAGCCGATAGAAAACGTGTCCGAGGCGCTTGAAGCGATTGTGGACCCCGTGTCGCTGTATGAGCCGATGTACAACGACGGCTCGGATCCGATATACGTTATGGATCAGATCTCGGACAGTGGTTGCTCCGATGACGTTTGGCTTGAGGACATAGCGCTTCGCGAGGCGCTCGAAAGGCTTTCGCCTCGTGAAAAATCCATAATCGAGCTGCGATATTATCGCGGAAAAACGCAAATGGAGATCGCAAGCGAAATCGGAATATCTCAAGCCCAAGTATCGCGACTTGAAAAAGGTGCGCTTGAGAACATCAAGAAAAATATCTGAATTTCGCCGCGAAATCGGAATATCACAAGCACAAGTATCACGACTCGAAAAAGGCGCGCTTGAGAACATCAAGAAGAACATCTGAATTTCGCCGCGAAATCGGAATATCACAAGCACAAGTATCGCGACTTGAAAAGGGTGCGCTTGAGAACATCAAGAAGAACATCTGAATTTCGCCGCGAAATCGGAATATCA
>CAYWAD010000086.1:0-5596 GCA_964456045.1 uncultured Lachnospiraceae bacterium | reverse complement strand
GACGATAAATTCATAATCGCGACGCGTATGTCCGTTTCGGACTGCATCCCCTATCCCTACGGCTTCTGCACGACGGAGGACGGTGAGGTTGACCTCACCGAAGCGAAAAAGCTGCTTGCCGAGCTTCATTCGTCCGGACTGTCTCTGCTCAATTTGTCCATGGGTACGCCTTATTATAATCCGCACGTAAACCGTCCTTACGATTCGGGCGGATACGAACCGCCGGAGTCTCCGCTTGTCGGCGTTGAAAGAATGATAAACGCTTCGCGTGAGATCAAAAACGCCGTTCCCGAACTCAAGGTTATAGGCACGGGCTACTCGTACCTGCGTCAGTTCTCGCAAAACGTTGCCGCTGCCGTGCTTGACGAGGGCGCAGCGGACATGACCGGCTTCGGACGCATGGCGTTCGCGTATCCGGACTTTGCAAAGGATATGCTCGCCGGCTGTTTCGACCCGAAAAAGACCTGCCTTTCTTGCGGAAACTGCGTTCAGCTTATGCGTCGAATCGCAAATGCAGGGTGCCCCATCAGAGACCCTCTTTACAGACCGATCTTTATCGAAAACTGCGGCGGAAAGCCGAATATGTTTTAACTTTTGGAGGCTTATTATGTCCGAAAAATCTTATGTTCTTGTTACGGGCGGTGCGCGCGGAATAGGTCGCGGCATATCGCTGTATCTTGCCTCGAAGGGATTCACAGTTGCCGCTGTCGGCACGCGACCGGAAGAAGCGGTCGGTGAATTTTTGACGGAGCTTCGCTCGTTCGGAAACGAAAATTCCTACATTCAGGGCGACATTTCAAATCACGATGACAGAATTCGTATCGTTGATACGTTTTACAATCGTTACGGACGTCTTGACGTTCTCGTAAACAATGCCGGTGTTGCACCCACGGTTCGCGCCGATCTGCTCGAAATGTCCGAGGAAAGCTTCGACCGCGTTCTCGGCGTAAATCTTCGCGGCGCATTTTTCCTCACGCAGTATGCGGCATCAAAGATGATAAACGATACCCCGTCGGACGCGCCGAAAATGATAATCACAACGACAAGCATCTCCGCCGAAACGTCAAGCGTCAATCGCGGCGAGTACTGCATCTCGAAAGCGGGACTTTCGATGATGGTCAAGCTCTTCGCGGACAAGCTTGCTCCTTACGGCATCGGCTCGTACGAGATCCGTCCGGGAATTATAGAAACGGATATGACTGCCGGCGTGAAAAACGTATACGAAGAAAAAATCGCCGGCGGGCTTTTGCCGATCGCGAGAATGGGACGTCCCGAAGACATCGCAAAAGTCGTGTATGCGCTCGCATCCGGACTTTTTGCGTATACAACCGGCGGAGTTATTAACGTTGACGGAGGATTCACCCTGTCAAGACTTTGATAAAAGACTTCAGAAAGGATTTTTTACTATGAAGATCACTCCCGTAAAGGGAACAAACGATTATTTGCCGAAGGACGCGGCGCTGCGCGACAGTATGCAAGCCGCCATCCTCGACACTTATAAAAATCACGGCTTTGAGCACATCATCACACCTGCGATTGAGGACGCGGAAAACCTCGACAAAAGCGAGGGCGGCGATAATCTCAATCTGATTTTTAAGATTATGAAAAGGGGAGAAAAGCTCGAAAAAGCAATCGCCGCAGGCAAAACAGACGAGCTTTCCGATATGGGTCTGCGCTATGACCTCACGCTTCCGCTTTGCAGATATTATTCCGCAAATAAGGCGTTTTTGCCGACGCCCGCAAAGCTCATTCAAATAGACCGTGTTTATCGCGCGGAACGCCCTCAGAAGGGGCGCGACCGTGAATTCCATCAGTGCGACATCGACATCATCGGCTCGGATTCCGTTGATTGCGAAATCGAGCTGATCACAACAACGGCTAAAGCGCTCAAAAACGTCGGAATCGGAAACTTCCGCATCAAAATAAACGACAGAGCACTTCTGCGCGGCGTTCTTTCCCGTGCCGGCTTCACGCCGAAGGATTTTGATACCGTTTCGGTTACATTCGATAAGATGGACAAGATCGGACGTGACGGAGTTTTGTCTGAGCTTGAAGCAAAGGGCTTTGACGAAGCGGTTCGCAATAATTTC
The DNA here is from genome assembly GCA_964456045.1 of uncultured Lachnospiraceae bacterium. Taxonomy (GTDB): domain Bacteria; phylum Bacillota; class Clostridia; order Oscillospirales; family CAG-272; genus DTU064. The sequence goes on along the minus strand of CAYWAD010000086.1, from coordinate 3,506 downwards.
GCGAAGTTTCTCGACGCTTGTCCCGTCTCAATTGATTCCGTGGGCGATTATTCCGACGCAACTGAGGCAGCCGAACGCATCAAGCACATCATTTCCGCCGTTAACGAAATATCCGGCGGCGAATACGAAGTCGTGTTCGATATTTCCCTCGTTCGCGGTCAGGGTTATTACACCGGAACCGTTTTCGAGATTGAAAGCAAAGATTTCAAGGGTGCTATCGGTGGCGGCGGACGCTACGACAATCTGATCGGCAAATTCACCGGCACGCCCACGCCCGCTGTCGGTTTTTCGATCGGCTTCGAGCGTATTTTCAGTATATTGCGCGATTCCGAAGCAAAGCTTGATTCCAAGCAGAAGCTCGCCGTCGTTTATGACGCAGGTGATATTGCTCACGCGATTAAATTTGCGGATTCGCTTCGCGCCGACTATGACGTACTCGTGATCGAACGTGCGAATAAGCTCGGAAAGCAACTCGCGCGCCTCGAAGAACGCGGTTTCGTCGGATATGCCGTACCGGACGGTGAAATCAAGCTTTTTTCGGAAAGAAAATAAAGCTAAAAACTAAAAAAACTTGACAAAACACTCCGAATATGATATAAAAGTTTGTGATATATAAAGGCAATGATGCGGAGGAGTACGCACAAAAGCGGGCATTCAGCGAGTCGATGACGGTGAAAGATCGGCAGCAACGCTTGTACGGAAGGTCGCCGACGAGCCGCACGGGAGAAGTTTCTGTATTCCGTGACGTGCGCCGCACGTTACAGCGGCAAGAGTGCGCGTAAATTTACGCGAATTCGGGTGGTACCGCGCTTGTTTTGCGCCCTGAAGTTTTTCTTCGGGGCGCTTTTTGTTTATTATTTTTTTACTTTATATAAGGAGATCAAAATGAATAAGGAATTGCCGAAGACGTACAGTCCGTCCGATTTTGAGGACAGAATATACGCAGAATGGTGCGAAAAGAATTATTTTGCGCCGAATCAAAAAGGAAAGCCGACTTATACAATAGTTATTCCGCCTCCGAATATCACCGGTCAGCTTCACATGGGTCACGCTCTGGACAACACCCTTCAGGACATTCTCATCCGTTACAAGAGAATGAAGGGCTTTGACACTCTGTGGCTCCCCGGTACGGACCACGCCTCCATCGCAACAGAGGCGAAAATCGTTGAAAAAATGCGCGAGGAGGGGCTCACGAAAGAGGATCTCGGACGCGAAGAATTTCTGCGCCGCGCTTGGGATTGGAAAAATCAGTACGGCAACAGAATCATCTCTCAGCTCAAGAAAATGGGATCTTCCTGCGACTGGAGCCGCGAGCGCTTCACGCTTGACGAAGGCTGCTCTCGCGCCGTTCGTGAGGTATTTGTCAGACTTTACGAAAAAGGCCTCATTTACCGCGGTGAGCGCATCATAAACTGGTGTCCGCACTGCAAGACTTCTATATCAAACGCAGAGGTTGACTATAAAGAGCAGGCGGGCCACTTCTGGCACATTCGTTACCCCCTCGTAGGCGGTGGCGGATATGTTGAAGTTGCTACAACTCGCCCCGAAACGCTCCTCGGAGACACCGCCGTTGCGGTGAACCCGGCGGACGAGCGTTACAAGGATATGATCGGCAAGTATTGCGTGCTTCCGCTCGTAGGTAGACGAATTCCGATCGTTGCGGACGAACACGCACAGCTTGACAAGGGTACAGGTTGCGTTAAGATCACTCCCGCACACGACCCGAACGACTTTGAAGTCGGCAAACGTTGTCATCTCCCCATGGAGGTTGTACTCACAGAGGACGCGAAAATCACCGAAAATTACCCGAAATATGCCGGAATGGATCGCTATGAAGCGAGAAAAGCAATCGTTGAGGATCTGCGCGCAGGCGGTTATCTCGCAGAGATCGAAGATCTTTCACACGAAGTCGGAACTTGCTACCGTTGCGGAACAACGATCGAGCCGATGATCAGCCTTCAGTGGTTTGTTAAGATGGAACCGCTCGCTAAGCCTGCAATCGATGCCGTTCGCAACGGCGACATAAAGTTCGTTCCCGAACGTTTTGACAAAAACTATTTCCATTGGATGGAAAACACGCAGGACTGGTGCATTTCCCGTCAGCTTTGGTGGGGGCACAGAATTCCCGCATTCTACTGCGATAAATGCGGCGAGGTTGTCGTAACCAAGGAAGAAACCGCTCCCGTTTGCCCGCACTGCGGAGAAACAATGCGTCAGGATCCCGACACGCTCGATACCTGGTTCTCATCAGCGCTTTGGCCGTTCTCAACTCTCGGCTGGCCCGACAACACGGAGGATCTTCGTCGTTTCTACCCTACAAACACGCTCGTTACAGGCTACGACATCATCACGTTCTGGGTCTCCAGAATGATTTTCTCCGCGCTTGAATACACGGATAAGGCTCCGTTCGATACAGTCCTAATCCACGGTCTTGTTCGAGACGCACAGGGCAGAAAAATGTCCAAATCGCTCGGAAACGGCATTGATCCGCTTGAAATCATTGATAAATACGGCGCTGACGCGCTCAGATTTGCGCTTGCAACGGGTAACTCCCCCGGAAACGATATGCGTTTTTCGGATGAAAGAATCGAATCGGCACGTAACTTTGCAAATAAACTTTGGAATGCGGCTCGTTTCGTAATGATGAATCTTGAGATTGACAAGATCGAATATCCCGACGCAGCAAAGCTTGCGCTTGAGGATAAGTGGGTGCTTACACGCTACGAAAAAACGATTGTTGAGGTCACAAACGCGCTCGATAAGTACGAGCTCGGAATCGCGCTTTCCTGCCTGTACGATTTTGTTTGGGACGTATACTGCGACTGGTATATCGAGCTTACAAAGCCGGCGCTTATGGACAAGGGAACGGAACGCTCGAAGGTATCGCAGAATACGCTCGCATACGTTCTTAACGGCACGCTCAAGCTGCTCCATCCGTTCATTCCGTTTATCACGGAAGAAATTTTTACCTCCATGCCGCCGTATGTCGGCGTAGATGCCGAATCTGTAATGGTTTCGCCCTATCCCGAATATGATGAAAAACTCGTCTTTGAGGCAGAAACCGAGAGTATGAACGCGATAATAGACGCTATCGGTGCGATACGTTCGCGTCGCGCGGAAATGAATGTTCCTCCGTCCAGAAAGGCGAAGCTCTATTTTGAAACAAAGACGCCCGAACTTTTCGGTGAAAATGCGGAACCGTTCTTCAAGAAGCTTGCGTCCGCGTCCGAAACAGAGCTTGTAAACAAAGCTCCGGACGGTCAGCTCGTTCGTATAGTTACAGGTCATGCGACTGTTTACATTCCGCTCGGAGAGCTTGTTGACCTTGAAGCCGAAAAAAAGCGCCTGCAAGCCGAACTTGACAAAAATGCAAACGAAATCAAGCGTTTGGAAGGCAAGCTTTCCAACCAGGGCTTCGTTGCAAAGGCGCCCGCCGCCGTTGTTGAGGGCGAAAAGGCAAAGCTCGAAAAGTACAAGGAAGTCAGAGCCGGACTCGAAGCCGCACT
>CAYWAD010000085.1:0-5856 GCA_964456045.1 uncultured Lachnospiraceae bacterium | reverse complement strand
TGCCTACATTATACCACTAAAGAAAGCAACACGCAAATATTAACATCAAAAAAACGGCTTCCGCAAAGGAAACCGTTTTTTATGTTTATAAAGCTAATATACAATTACTTGCTTGCTTCTTCAACAGCAACGGCAACAGCAACGGTCATGCCGACCATCGGGTTGTTACCTGCGCCGATGAGACCCATCATTTCAACGTGAGCGGGAACGGAGGAGGAGCCTGCGAACTGAGCGTCGGAGTGCATTCTTCCCATCGTGTCTGTCATACCGTAAGAGGAGGGACCTGCCGCCATGTTATCGGGATGGAGTGTACGTCCTGTACCGCCGCCGGAAGCAACGGAGAAGTACTTAACACCGTTTTCGTTACACCACTTCTTGTATGTACCTGCAACGGGATGCTGGAAGCGAGTCGGGTTGGTGGAGTTACCTGTGATGGAAACGCCGACGTTTTCAAGCTTCATGATAGCAACGCCTTCGGGAACGTTATCGGAGCCGTAGCACTTAACGTCTGCACGAGGACCGTTGGAGTAAGCCTTTTCGTAAACAACCTTAACTTCTTCGGTGTAAGGATCGAACTCTGTTTCAACGTATGTGAAGCCGTTGATACGGGAGATGATCATTGCAGCGTCCTTGCCGAGGCCGTTGAGGATAACGCGGAGAGGCTTGGTTCTTACCTTGTTTGCATTGAGGGCGATCTTGATAGCGCCTTCTGCTGCCGCAAAGGACTCGTGACCTGCGAGGAAGCAGAAGCATTCTGTTTCGTCGGAGAGGAGCATTGCGCCGAGATTACCGTGACCGAGACCAACCTTACGGTTTTCTGCAACGGATCCGGGGATGCAGAAGGACTGAAGTCCGATACCGATAGCGGCTGCCGCGTCGGATGCCTTTGTGCAGCCTTTCTTGATTGCGATAGCTGCGCCTACTGTGTAAGCCCACTTAGCGTTCTCAAACGCGATAGGCTGGGTCTCTTCAACGATCTTGTAGGGATCGACACCCTTGGCATCGCAAATTTCCTTACATTCGTCGATAGAGGAAATACCGTATTCTTTAAGTACGCCGAGGATCTTCGCCTCGCGTCTTTCGTAACCTTCAAAATGTGCCACTTTTCATTTCCTCCTTATCTTATTCATGACGAGGGTCAATGTACTTAACAGCGTCTGCAAATCTGCCGTAAGTGCCCTTGGACTTCTCGTATGCTTCACCGGGTTCCATGCCCTTCTTGATGAAGTCTGTCATTTTGCCGAGAGATACGAATTCGTAGCCGATAACCTGATCGTCTTCGTCGAGAGCCATTCTCGTGCAGTAGCCTTCGGTCATTTCGAGGTAACGAACGCCCTTTTCCTTTGTTCCGTACATTGTACCTACCATGGAACGTGCGCCCTTACCGAGGTCTTCCATACCTGCGCCGATTACGAGACCGCCTTCGGAGAACGCGGACTGGGTACGACCGTATACGATCTGGAGGAAGAGCTCGCGCATAGCGGTGTTGATTGCATCACATACAAGGTCTGTGTTGAGTGCTTCGAGGATTGTTTTACCGGGGAGGATTTCCGCAGCCATAGCAGCGGAGTGTGTCATTCCGGAACATCCGATAGTCTCGACGAGAGCTTCCTCGATAACGCCGTTCTTAACGTTAAGGGAAAGCTTGCACGCACCCTGCTGAGGAGCGCACCAGCCGATACCGTGGGTATAACCGGAAATATCCGTAATCTGTTTTGCGGCAATCCACTTGCCTTCTTCGGGGATCGGAGCGGGATCATGCTTGGGACCCTTTGCCACGACGCACTGATTCTGAACTTCGAGGCTCATTGCGTACGGAGCTTCGCTTACATTGCTCATAATTATATGACCATCCTTTCTTGGAATACATAGTCCTGTGAATGTCGTTTTTTGTTGAAATTATAAGAAAAACGTCCATTCTTAATTATTATATCACGCTTTTACATGATTGTAAACAAAAAAATTAATTTTGAGCGCGTACAAAGGCAACGACAGAGATGATTTACTTAAAAAATGCAAAAATGCACCTCAAAGAGGTGCATTTTCGATTATTTTTTCTTAAATCTGATAACATTCCACGTCATCTTTCCGAGAACGGACTCGGCTACGCCGTCGTCAACCTTTGTTGCGCCGTTTGACTGCGGATAAATGTTAAACGGATTTGCTTCCGTATTGACCGCGTTAACATCGTCGTGATGCATTGTTATATGCTCGACAAGCTCATAGCCCTCAAAGCTGCGAAGGTCTATTGTTGTAACGATGTCATCCTGCATATTCTTGTTGACCGCGAATACGGTTACTTCCTCGTTTTCTTCGTTCCAGATTGCAACGGAATCGACGAAGGGGATGTCGGTATAGTGGCCGCTGTCGTACTTGTCGCACTCAACAAGCGTTACGAGCGCCTTGCCGCGACCGTACATCGAGCAGTGCATATAGGGGTAGAATGTCGTCTGTGCCCAAGCACCGCCGCCTGTTCTTGTCATGATCGGCGCGATTACGTTTACGAGCTGCGCCATACAAGCGATCTTTACTCTGTCAGCATGGCGGAGCATCGTTATGAGAAGCGAGCCGATGAGGAGTGCATCCTCGAAGTTGTAAACGTCCTCAAGCTGCGGAGGCGCATAGCTCCAGCGCTCGATTCTCGGACGAACGCCTTCGTTGCAGTGATACCATACATTCCATTCGTCGAACGAGATGTTGATCTGCTTATCGGAGCGCGCGAGAACCTTAGCGTAGTCGATGGTAGACACGACGCTGTTGATGAAGTAGTCCATATCGAGGTTGTTTGCAAGGAATGTGGGTGTATCGTGAGCGTGGTTGTTGTAATATGTGTGGCAGGAAACGTAATCTACGTTGTTGTAGCAGTGACCGAGCACCGTGGATTCCCATTTACCGAACGTGGGCATTCCGGAGGACGAGCTGCCGCATACGACAAACTCAGCCTGCGGATAGAGCCATTTCAGCATTTTCGCGGTTTCGTTTGCGATTCTGCCGTATTCGTCCGCTGTTTTTGCGCAAATCTGCCAAGGGCCGTCCATCTCGTTGCCGAGGCACCAAAGCTTGATGTCAAAGGGATCCTTGAAGCCGTGCTTGATTCTGAGATCGGACCAATATGTTCCGCCGGGAAGGTTGCAGTACTCCATAAGGTTTGCCGCTTCCGCCGGGCCGCGAGTACCGAGGTTGACCGCCATCATTACCTCTGTGTTCGCGCGTTTTGCCCATTCCTGGAACTCATCAATACCAACCTGGTTCGATTCGAGAGTTGCCCAAGCAAGCTCTCTGCGAACGGGACGAAGCTCCTTCGGCCCTATTCCGTCCTCCCAATTGTAGCCGGAAACGAAGTTTCCGCCGGGATAACGTACAACAGGTACTCCGAGCTTTCTTACAAGGTCGATAACGTCGCGACGGAAGCCGAGCTCGTCTGCCGTTTCGTGACCGGGCTCATAAATACCGCCGTAAACGGCACGTCCGAGATGCTCGATGAAGCTGCCGTAGATTCTGGGGTCAACATCACCGACAAGATAATCACGGTTAAGTTTGATTTTTGCGTTCATAGATGTTCTCCTTATATGGGATATTTTATTTTATTATCGGGATTCTGAAAACATTGACGGATGACGCCGGGAAATCGTACACAAACGGAACGTTTTCAACATCAAATGTCGAATATTTCGTTGCAACCTTCGTGGGTTCCTCAAAGCTGTTTCTGTCCTCAAGCGAATCTGCCGTGAGCGTTTCGAGATTGATGCTGCGTTTGCCTTCGCCCGCGCCATTGATCGCAATCTCCATTTTGATCGGTGTCGGACGGACATTGACCGCCTTTACGATGACCTCATTTGTGCTTTCGTCAAGTGTTGAGGAAACGTAAATTCGTCTTGCCGGCTTCGGCTGATAAGTTACGTCATGGATAACCTCGCCGTCAACGGTGCAAACGATATGATCTCCGTTTCTTTCGATGCCGAGGACGTATTCCTTTCCGTTTTCGTATACGAGCGAAGCCGACGCAAGTCTGTCCTCATAGTCGCGTTTTGAAACGGTAAGTATTGATTCGTCGCCTCTCCAACCTCCGAGCATCCAAGTAAATCTCGAATCCTCTCCGAAAGCAAAAGTGATCGCCGTGCACTGACGGAACGGACGCGGACGCTCATTTTCCCTTTGCGACTCGTCCTTTACGCGCAAACGCGCCTTACATTCGAATTTGAAACTTTCATAATCGCCGTTTACAATGACCTGCGGATGCATACCGCGTCTGCGCGGCGGTTCGGAAGGCTTTTCCTCTATCGGGGTCGCACGGACAAGATCTCCCTCCGAATACGACCAATCGCCCTCATCAACTCTTATATCCGACGCCGCAGGATATGCGCCGTCGATCTTTATTCCCTTGAAGTAAGCATCACCGGGGGAGGTGAAGAACGCGAAACCTCCGAAAAGCCTCTCCGGCTCGACGTAATCATCCTCGGAGGTGATGTCCGTGATTACGGGAAGCGTCACGTCTCCCTGATTGACGGAATACATCTTCTGCACATAATAGCTCGGAATGCCGAAAATCTCGTGATTGTTATACCAGATCAGGTTCGGATTCCAACTTACATAATCAGTATTGCAAAGAAGCGGCGCGTAGCAGGTGAGCGCGACTTTATCCGCGTTAAGCTCAAAACTTGTCATATACGCGGCTTCGCAAAGCGCGTTATAGAATGTGTTGTTTCGGCTCGCATATTCACCGAGGAATACCTTCGGGCCGTTCGGATCGTAAAAATCGGAGAAATAGCGCTCGTAATTTTGTATCATCCAGTCCGGAGCGACGTAATAATGTTCGTCAACCGCATAGGAATTCCATTTACGTGCGGATTCCCAGCCGAGATCGAATCCGTGACCGGACGGAGACGGACCCGCAGTGTTAAGTATCTTTACGTCGGGATATTTTTCCGCGATCGCCTTATGGAAAAGCGGATAACGCTCGAAGAATATCTCGTCAACTTCTTCATTTCCGATCGCGATATATTCAATGTTAAACGGTTCGGGGTGACCGAGCTCTGCACGATACGCACCCCACTTTGTGCTTACGTCGCCGTTGGCAAATTCCAAAAGATCAAGCGCATCGTCAATCCAGGGCTGCATTTCATCCATCGGAACAACCCACTGATGATGCGGATTGAGCGCGCCCGGCAGTACGGGCATCGCCTTTGTGCCGATGTCCTCACAGAACAGGAAGAACTCATAATATCCGAAGCCCAATGTTTGATTATATCGCCAGTTATTCTTTTTTGACGGACGTGCCTCAATCGGGCCGACCGAATTTTTCCAACGATACATGGCATTTCTTGCCTTGTCGTCAAGCGCGCCATCATGTGTGAGACAGCCGCCGGGAAAGCGCATAAATTTCGGCTTCATATCGGCAAGGAACTGCGCGATATCGGGACGCAAACCGTTTTCTCTGCCGCGGAAGGTCTTTTTCGGGAAAAGCGACACCATATCGAGGCAAACCGAACCGACATCGTGAATAAGGATTACAAGACGTGCGGAAAAATCCTCCGCATCGGACACAAGCGATGTTTTGTACTGCGTCCATTCCGGAGACGAAATGACGATTTCGGACTTAGCGTAAACTTTCTCGCCGTCGGCGCTTTCGAGACGCACCTCAACGGGAGATGACAGCATAATGTCACGTCTTGCGAAAACGGAGAACAGATACTCCTCGCCCTCACGGATCGGGATGCCCGTGTTGTAGCCGCAGTTGCGCACGCCGACGACGCCCTCCGCCTCAAGGCGGTGGCAAGCGCCGTTTGAAATGCGAAGATAATGCGTGTTGTTGACGTTCAGGGGATAAACCGACTCCACTCCGCCGACAGGCTTTCC
>CAYWAD010000084.1:0-5998 GCA_964456045.1 uncultured Lachnospiraceae bacterium | reverse complement strand
CCGCTTCAAAGTCGGAAAATCCGCATTCTACGGAGATCATTCCGCTGTAATCGGTGCGCAAAACGGACTTCGCGAATGCGGAAAGATATTCGCCGCCGTGACGTCCGGGGTAAGAGCGATCGGGAGCTTCCGAAACGTGGATGTGCACGGGCAAAGTTCGTGCTCGTTCGAGCGCGTCTGCCGACTCACCGCCCTCCGCCATGTGGAATGCGTCGGCAAGGTAAGCAACCTTAGGATGTGCAACGCCGTCGGCAAGGCGCTCGCCCTCATGGGTGAAGTTGATTGCATTGCACTCAAGCGCGCGAAGCGGCTCGATCGCAACGGTCACGTTGTATTTTTCACCGAGCTCGCCGCATACGGTGAGAAATTTCTTTATGTATTCAAGGCCGTCTTCGCGGCTCATACCGTCAGGTATGCGTCTTGCGCCGCCCGAACCGAACACAACGATCTCGATTCCGAGACGGGACATACGATAAAATGCCTTTTCGAGATAATCCATCAGCGGCGATCCGACAGAGAGTGCATCGTTTGATACTATCTTGAAATGAAACGGAATGAAGCTGTTTGCTGCGCGAAGCGGCATGTTGTCCTTGACGGCGGCTTCAAAATCGTCATCGTTCAGACGCATTATCATTCCGACACCGACTTCCGCATAGTCAAATCCTGCGTTGATGATGGAGCGGCAACCGTTACGAAGCTCGGTGAGCGTCTCGTCCCTGACGCCGGCAACGCCCTCAGGCATAAACGATGCGCCGGGAATACAGCATCCGATCTTAAAATGGGACATAAAATCATATCCTTTCGGAAAAATCAATCATAGTAAGCTAATTATATCACCATTATTTGCGGAAAACAACGGCGAACAGAAAAAACTTAACAGTATTGTGTTGCATAGTTTGCAAAAAAATTATATAATATACGTGAATATTTGCAAAATATGTGTAAGCACATTCAAAAGGAAAAAATATGGACAAAATCAACATAGATGAACTGTTTTCCGAAGCGGAAAAGGCACTTGATCCTGTATTTCGCGAGATAGACGCCGTTTCGGAGAAACGAACGAGAGACATCATAGATGCGTTTCGAAGCGAGGGGATGAGCGAAGCTTGTCTTTACCCCACAAGTGGGTACGGCTACGGCGATAAGGGCAGAGAAACGCTTGACCGTGTTTATGCGACGGTATTCGGTACGGAAGCGGCGCTCGTGCGCCACAGCATAGCAAACGGAACTCACGCGCTTACAATCGGTCTTTTCGCTTTGCTCAGAACGGGGGACAGAATGCTTTCCGTCACGGGCTCGCCTTATGATACTCTTGAGGAGGTCGTCGGCAAGAGAGGCGAGGCAGGCGTAGGTTCGCTCCGCGATTTCGGTGTCGAATATGACGAGATCGAGCTGATTGATAACAAGATCGACTACGCTTCGCTCGAAAAAAAGCTTGCGGAAGCGGACAATATAAAGGTTGTGTATGCGCAGAGAAGTCGCGGATACAGCGACAGACGCGCATTGACGGTCGATGAGCTTGATGAGCTTGCCGATTTTGTGCACGCAAGAAGCGGAGCTTACGTTGTTGTAGATAACTGTTACGGTGAGTTTACGGAGCTTCGCGAGCCTAAGGCAGATCTTTTCATCGGCTCACTCATAAAGAATCCCGGCGGCGGACTCGCAATGTCCGGCGGATATTTTGCCGGTACCGCAAAGGCGGTGGAGCTTGCGTCGTACAGAATGACCGCGCCCGGAATCGGAGCGGAAGTCGGAGCCACGCTCGGTCAAAACAGACTGATGATACAAGGGTTCTTCATGGCGCCTCATGCGGTTGCGGCATCTAAAAAAACTGCGGCGCTTGCGGCGTATGTTTTCGAAAAACTCGGTTACGAAGTTTCTCCTCGCTGGAACGAGCACAGATCGGATATTATTGAAAGTTTGAAGCTCGGTTCTCCCGAAAAGCTTTGTGCTTTCTGCCGTGGAATTCAGTACGGCTCACCAATAGACTCGTTCGTAACGCCCGAACCGTGGGATATGCCCGGATATGCCGACCCCGTTATAATGGCGGCGGGAACCTTTGTGTCCGGTGCGTCGATCGAGTTATCGGCAGACGGCCCGATCCGCCCACCCTATATCGCGTTTATGCAAGGCGGACTCACATACGAATCCGGTAAATACGGAATCAGATGCGCCGTCGAGGAACTTTGCGCCGTGCCCGATTGACAAAAACACTCGGATTTATAATAGATGTATAAAACAAAACTTGAAAAGGAATTTGTGAAATAATGAAAAAAATCGCATTTTTGCTTGCTTTGGTTACTCTCTCGTTGACTTTTGCCGCATGCGGAGAGAATGGCGACGTTGACATTCCGAACGGAATGCAGCTCTGTACGAATGATGTAATAAACTATAACCTCTTTGTTCCGGATGATTGGACGCCCTCCATCTCAACCGGCGCTGTCGGCGCGTACTGCTCGGCAGAGGATCCGACAAATGTCTCCGTTATGGCGTGGAATGTGGATTCGTCGATGACGCTTGATAAGTGGTGGGAAGATTACGTTTCTGATTTCGAGCTTGTTTTTGACGAAATGAACGTAATTTCCTCGGATACCGCAACGCTCGGCGGCGTTTCTTCGCAAAAATATACATACACAGCCAAGCTCGGCGAATATGAATATTATTATGTTCAGTGCGCTTGCATCCATTGGAGCATGGTTTACGTTCTCACGTTCACTTCGACTCCCGAAAATTACGAGAGCCACATGGACGAGCTGGATAAGATCATCGAATATTTCGAATTTCATTGATAAATGATATATTTTGATAATGCCGCAACAACTAAACCGTCACCTGCCGCAGTGAAGGCGATGACGGAGATGCTTACCGAGACTTGGGGGAATCCGTCGTCGCGCCACGGCATGGGCAGGGACGCGAGAAAGCGCATTGAAACGGCTAAAATGACGGTTTTGAAAACGCTCGGAGCGCATCGTGCGCCGTCGTCATCTTTGATTTTTACGGGAAGCGGCACTGAGGCAACTAATCTTGCGATTCTCGGTGTTTGCAGAGCGAAAGTGCGTCGCGGACGCATCCTCGTCGGTGACGGAGAGCATTCGTCCGTCAGCGAGACAGTTCTTCAAGCGGAAAAAGAGGGGTTCGAGGTCGTTAGAATCCCGACAACGGGCGGCAAACTTGACCTTGATGCAATTGAAAAAGCCGTCACGGAAAATACTGTCCTTGCGACGTTTATGCTTGTCAATAACGAAACCGGCGCGCGCTATGATGTCGAAAAAGCGTTTGCAACGGTGAAAAAACTGTGTCCATCCGCAGTCTGCCATTGCGACGCGGTGCAAGGCTATATGAAAGTGCCGTTTACGGTCAAAACGCTCGGTGCGGACCTCATCACACTGTCCGCGCATAAGATTGGAGGTCCCAAGGGTATCGGCGCGCTCTATGTGGATAAAGATTTGTTCAAGCGCCGCGAGCTGTCGCCCGTGGTTTTCGGCGGCGGTCAGGAATCGGGGTATAGGTCCGGCACGGAAAACGTCCCTGCTGCGGCAGGTTTTGCCGCAGCGGCGGAGGAAAGTTTACTCAGACGCGCTGAAGCAACGGCGAAAATGTCCGAGCTTCGTGAGTACATTATCGGAGAGCTTGCGACGGTTGACGGCGTGCGCTGTAATCTGCCGGAACGCGTCGCACCTCATATAATCAGCGTCACGCTTCCGAGTATAAAAAGCGAAACAATGCTTCACTATTTGTGGGATCGCGGTATCGCGGTATCGAGCGGTTCTGCTTGCTCGTCGCATTCAAGGTCGCTTTCGGCGGCGCTGACTGCGTTCGGGATTCCGCCTGCGGAGGCGGATGCGACAATCCGAATCAGCATTTGTTCGGACAATGACACCGACGAAGCAGACGCCCTCGTGACGGCAATCAGAGACGGCGTTGCCAAGCTCGCGAGAATAAGATAATGAAAAACGCACGCTTCCGCGTGCGTTTTTTTGTGGCATAGGCGAGAGACAATGAATATTTGTTTCCGGAAATAATTGTGCGGTCGTTTTTTGTCTTTGATGTGTTGAAAAAAGACACATTGTGTGATATAATAAATAATGGTTTATTTTACAGACGGAGATATATATGCGAAAATTATTTCCTTTAATATTCGTTTCGTTGATAATAGCAATCGTTTTTGCATTTGCGGTCAGCGCGGAAGAACCGACAGAAGCCGAACAGCTTCCGATTACCCTTTCGGGTGCGTCCGGACTTTCAAAGCTGACGGACGGCGATGAATCTTCATATTGCAAGCTTTCCGCGGGAACGACGCTGAAAATCAAGTCTGAGACGGGAATTGCCTCGCTTTATACGGTTTTTGACCGTATTCCCGGAGAATGGACGATCTCGGACGGCGAAACTTCTGCGGTTTGCGGAAAGAATGACTTCCTCCACGAATACACGGATGTGAAAGCCATATTTGGTTACGCGCCCAAGGAAATAACTATGACTTTTGACGCGGCGAGCGTTTCCGTGTCGGAAATATCCGCGTTCGCTGAAGGTGATATACCGTCGTGGGTGCAGGTTTGGCAGCCACCGTGCGACGGAAAAGCGGATTTGATGCTTTGTTCGACTCACAGCGACGACGAACAGCTCTTTTTCGCCGGAATATTGCCTTATTTTGCAGGCGAGCTGAAGCTTAATGTCCAAGTTGTTTATTTTACGAGCCCCTTTTCTTATCATGACCGTACGCACGAACAGCTTAACGGCCTTTGGGAAGTCGGCGTTCGTTGCTACCCCATATACGGCGAAGTTGTTGACAAATATTCCGAAACAAAAGCGGATGCGTACGCTCATCAGGAAAAATACGGGATCACAAAGGACGATATGATCGAGTTTCAGGTGGAGATGCTCAGACGCTTCAAGCCGCTTGTTGTAATAGGTCACGATTTTAACGGCGAATACAGTCACGGTCAGCATATGATCAACACCGAAACGCTCACCCTGGCGTTGGAGCTTTCAGCGGACGAGACGAACTATCCGAAATCAGCCGAAAAGTACGGCACCTGGGACACGCCGAAAACCTATATCCACCTTTATAAAGAAAATCAGATCGTTATGGACTGGGATCAGCCGCTTGAGGCTTTCGGCGGCAAGACCGCTTTTCAAGTAACGCAGGACGGATTTTCGCATCATACCTCTCAGCATTGGACTTGGTTTTACGGCTGGATCTACGGTAAAAACGGAAATAAAATCACAAAAGCAACCGAAATAAAAACGCATTCACCCTGCCGGTACGGTCTCTACCGAACGACGGTCGGGCTTGACAGCGGAATCGGAGATATGTTCGAAAATCTTATGACTTACGGTGAGCAGGAAGAAGAAAGACTGCGGCTTGAGGAAGAATCACGCAGGCTTGAATCCGAAAGCATCAGCGCAGAGGAAGAATCAAGCAGACTTGAATCAATCGCGGAGTCAGAAAGCATACGTCTCGAAGAAGAATCCCGATATGTCGAGGAAGAAAGCAAAAGGCTTGCGGAGTCGGAATCCGTTGAAGAAAGCGTCCGCATTGACAAAGAACAGCCGGAAGCCGAAAAAAATAAACAGCAAATGACGGTAACGGTCGCGGTGGTTATCGCAGTTTTGGTGGTCGCAAACTTTGTGCTTGTCGTTTACGTTAATGTAAAATCAAATAAAAAGAAAAAAATAAAACGAAGAAAGAAGTTTTGAGTATGAAAGAGGTTAATGTTTCTCTTTTGATTCCCTCGCTTGATCCGGACGAAAAGCTTGTTTCAACCGTTAAAGCTGCTGTCGAAGCCGGATTTTCCGACGTTATTTTGATAGATGACGGAAGCAGCGACGAAAATAAAAAATATTTTAGAGAGCTTGCCGAGCTTCCGCAGGTCACGCTTTTGACTCACGAGGTCAATTTCGGCAAGGGAGCCGCGCTTAAAACGGCAATTTCCTACTTCCTCGAAAACAGACCGGACAGCCGCGGCATTATTACCGCAGACGGCGACGGTCAGCATCG
>CAYWAD010000083.1:0-6053 GCA_964456045.1 uncultured Lachnospiraceae bacterium | reverse complement strand
GTCTGTACCGCCGTAAAGACAGTACAGAACACCGCAATGAAGACGAAAAGCAAGGATATTACTTTCGTTTTCATTGATTTCGTCAAAACACGATCACCTCCTTGTCGAGGGTGATACCCATAACGCCATACGGAACGGTGAATTTGACGGAGATTTTCGCTTCTTCGTTATACGAGATAACGGTTAAGACAAACATATCGTCATAGCTCATTGCACCACACGGACTGACTTCTTTGCCTTCATACACCATGCCGAGAATGACATCCAAATCTCCCTTCGGTTTTATAGTGAAAGAGTTTTCCGATTGCTCTATAACAAAGCCTTTGGATAAATCTTTTTCCTCGGAGAAATTGTGAGTTTCACCGTCTACGGTGTATGAAAAGTCGTGTTCTTGGTCCGTATTTGCGGAAACCTTGAGAGAATAACCGCTAATATCGCTGTTGATTTTGTCAAAAGTGTATTTGACGTCTACGACCATTTCTTTGTCCGGTGTAAGAACGTATCCGCCCGTGTTGGTAAGAACGTCTTTTCCGTCCACGGTTATGTAGAAAGTCTTGAAGTCGCTTGTGAATCCGTTAGTGAAATAAGCAATAACACCGCAAACCCCGACGAGCAAAACAACGATTAGTAAATAGGAAAGTATCGAGATTACTTTTGAAGATTTACGATTCATAGCCCACCTCCGTTAAATGTAGATTATGCTGTCCGACAAAGAAAGATTGGTAACGGTAGACTCTATGTCAATATGAATGAGAGCTTCTTTGCCGCTCACGGTGTCTTTGACAACGATATACCATCTGCAATTATCTGCAACACCGCCGGAACGAGGATCTGTATACGTTCCTTTGTAAGTGAAACGATAACCCGTTCTCGGATAGCCGTTAGTGTAAGACGATTCAGACTTGATTGCCTTTACGGTAAGCACGTCACCCGAAACGGAAGCAGTCAAGAACTGATCCGGGGTAATGGTCAAAGTCTGGGTTTCTTTCGTCACCTCGTTGGTATACGAGTAAGAGCCTTCTTCGAGGTTGAACACGATTTCCTCGGACGAGCTGACACTACCGTTGACGATATATTCCTTCGTCATAGTGAATCTGCCTTGTCCCTGAATCTTGGTGATTTCAAAGTTACCGTACTTAGAACCTACAGCGCCGAGCGTATTGGTAAGATTGAGTTTAATTTCGTTGGTCGTTCCTGCCGTAAGAGTGAGATTGCCAGAAGCGCCTACTTGCTGTCCGTTATACACGAAAGACAACGATTCGGGAGCGCCTTCGTATATGACCATACAACTTGCGGTAAATCCGCCGACACGAGTGGTTGCCGTTACGTATGCGCTTGCGCCTTCAAAACCTTTATACGCAGTGATAGTTGCGGAAAGAGAACCATCGCTATCCGGGGTGACAGAAAGATAATCGTTTACGTCCGCACCTTCGATAGGAACACACCAAGAAACAGCCCAATCAACGGATTTGTCTGGAGCATCAACAGGGAGAACAGTTCCCGTAATCTTTTTAGTGACGGTCTTTTGTCCGCTATCCGCAGTTGCAACCGCATAACTTTCGCTCATACTGAGAGCCATAAAGTTAATAGGTTTTTCGGTCTGAACAATTTCACCGTTAGGCTCGGTATTCGGTTCGTCCTTAGAACTATTTATCGCCACCGCAAGAGCGGCAATTACGCCTACAAAAAGCAATACGAATGCCGTGATGATGGCAATACATTTGATTTTATTAGTCTTAGTTTCGTTCATGGTTTACCTCCGATTAAAAAGTGATTTGCGAAACGTTCGCAGTAACGCTGCTTACTTCCTCACCGATAAAGAACTTATATTGAGCGGAGAAGCCGAGCGTATTGTGCTTAACGGTAACGAGGAAATACGGATTGTTGCCGTCCGCATCCTTTACGCTTGCGTAGTAATGCTTTGCATAAGTTCCGTAAGGTTCACCATAAGTCGAGTTAACCGTGAAAGATTCGTAGTAATTGAAATACGAGTCTTTCGCTTCGATTTTGAGAACGCCGTTTTCAACCTTTGCCGATACGAGCTTGTCCTTCATGGAATCGAGCGTCATAGTGGGAATGTTGTCAAACGTGACGTTAAAACCTGTACCGCGAGGGTTTTGTACGTAGTCTGCCCATTGCACGTCACCCACACCGGAAACGGTTACGGTGAAATCGTTGTAATTGCTGCCTACGTCGTGGAAAATGTTATCCATTGCAAGATTGAGAGAGTAAGTCTTGCCGGCATAGAGCAAATCTACGGTGTCTTTGCCGAGATTATACGAGCCAACGCCGGATGGAGAAGAAATACTCATACTTGACGGAACACCTTCGTATACGACGTTAACGGTAGTGCTTTTACCGCCTTGTCTTGTAGTGCAAGTCAAGATAGCCTTGCTGCCTCTGAATGCCTTATAGCAGTTGAGCGTAGCAGTTAGATTACCTTGAGATTCTTCCGTGATTTGCACGTAGTCGGAAATGTCCTCGTTTTTAAGAGCGGCATCCGAAGCCCAAGCAATAGACCAAGTGACGTATTTGTCTACAACGGTAGAGGGAGAAATGGTTGCCTTAACCGTTTGCGATGTATAAGCCGATTCGGATTGAGCGGTTGCGCTCATAACCTGAAAATCGCCCATAGAAAGCAATGCGACCGGGTATTCTTCCGTTCCGATTTCAACGTCTTGGTTGGGTTGCTGTTCGGGGTTAGGCTCGTCCGCCTTATTGTTAATTGCGATGGCAAGCGCTGCTACAACACCTGCAAAAAGAAGTACGAAAGCCGTGATGACGGCGATCAATTTGATAGTGTTTCTTTTAGTTTCGTTCATTAGATTTTTACCTCCAAAAATTGAATTTTGAGTGTAAAAAACTACGGCTTACCTAAGCAAACCGTAGTCTGTACACAAATGGAATGCTTATCTCAAAAGCATACTAATCAAGGCTTTATCCGACGTTCTGGACGGTTTAACCTTGCATTCGTAGATTTCGCCGTTTTCATCGACGGAACGAACACCGTAGGTATTGCCGGTATGAATATTACCGTTTTCGTCCTTCATTTCGTAAGGTGTAACGACAAGCTCCGCTACGTCGGAATCACCGAATACGATATCCAAAACGGTATAACCGCCGAAGTCGGTATCCTTGTTAGGGGGACAGATTTGAATCTTGACTTCCTTACCTCTGACAACACCTTTGATGAAATACGTGAAATAAGTATTTCCGTCCTTAGCCGTATAAGGCTCTCTTTCTACAAACAACTTTTCTTTATTCATGTTCTTTTAACCTCCTGATTATTTCTTGCCCTTTTGACGGGATATTTTAGTTGCTTCGGCTTTAGATTTACCTTCGCTTATTGCCTTCTTATACTTATACAGACCTGCGTGGTCGGACTGGCACTGAAGGTAGCCGGATCTCAAACCGAGCTGATATTCGGTGAGCTGTTCACCGGTTTTCGGTCCGTAAGTACGAACCCTTGCTTTTCTGTCCTCCGCATAACCCTTAGCACGCTTAGAGGGAACAGACCAGCGTCTTTCATTGTTGTTTTTTGCCATAATTTTTAATAGTCTCCTTTTGATTTTTAGTTTTTTGTGTGCCCGTGTTGCCGTTAGCGCAGCGAGAAATGGTGATATTAAGTTGTAATTTTTCGTAACTTTTCGCTTTCATTGAAACAACTCGTTTCGTGCGATTCGTAAACAGTCGGTGGCCACCTAACTTCGAAGAACCGCTTAACTGAA
The DNA here is from genome assembly GCA_964456045.1 of uncultured Lachnospiraceae bacterium. GTDB lineage: Bacteria > Bacillota > Clostridia > Oscillospirales > CAG-272 > DTU064. The sequence continues at coordinate 2,325 of CAYWAD010000083.1, read as the reverse complement.
ATCGGATTTTTCTCTTGCGTCGGTTACGATTGCAGTATAGTCTTTTCGGTTTTGAATTTGAAGGGACTATACAGACGGACTTAGTAACTGAATGTGCATTATGCGTAGTTTAGGACAACGTTGAGGTATTTTTGAGTACCTAAACTCTAAACTAATCAATGTACGTTCGTGTGTAAAAGGCAGTTCTGATACGTTTGCCGTCTATGTCACGACCACGATCCTCAAAGAGCAAGTTATACTCGGAATCACGCTTATACGTTCTTACGTAATAGGTGTCCTCACTGCCGATCATCATTATCATTTTCTCGGCATCCCAAGAAGAATGAAGGACTTGCTTAACGATAAACTCGTTAGTCCTATAGATGTTTTCCGCTCCTTTGATGAAATCGACCTTATCAAGATCAATGTCTGCCCACGTTAATTGTTTTTTCATACGAAACCTCCTGTTAATCGTTTTGCGATTCAAACTGTTTTCTCAAAAAATCGCAGAGTTTGTTGTTTAATTGTTTAATGTACTCATCCGAAAAACCCCAATCCTCGGCAAGAACCGCTTGCGTGTTGTTATTGACGTATAACCCAACGTAAACCGCATACAGTTTTGCGGGAGCTACGGATATTGCTTTGTTGTATTTCTCCACCTTATCCAAAATGTATTGAGGGGGAATGAGTTTGGAGCCGGACTTGAACAAGTCCTGCATACCGTAGTAATACCGTATCTCTTTGAGATCTTCTCGAATTTCCTTAAAAGTCATAAATGCACCTCCGGTTATTTGTTTCTCGGACGTCCGAACTTGGAAACGATAGAGAGTAAAACTTTGCGTTGATCGTCATCAACGGTCGGTAATAATTCTTCCAATACGTTTCGCTGTGCTTCGGACAAATACTGCTTTCCGAGGTAGTAGTCGTTGGCTATGTAAACACCGCCGTCATATTTTCCGCACACGGTATATACGGGGTAAGATAAGGAAAGCTCTAAAACATCTCTGCGTATTGTGCTGACCGATACAGAAAACTCAAAAGCTAAGTTTTCTAATGTCGATTGACGGACTTCGCATAAATGCTCAAGCAGCGCTTGTCGCCGTTCAGTTGCTTTCACTTATCTCACCTCCTTTGCCTTCGATGGCTATATTTTCGCAAGTAACGTGTTCAGGTTTTGAACAGGTTAAAAAAGTTTTTTAGATTTTTTTCGGAATTTGTTTTTTCGGTAAACAAAAAATGCCCCGGCAAACAGCATCCCTAGTTTTAGGGAAACTGCTCGCCAAGGCATTAAGTCCTTGCTCTGACACCCGAAGGTGTTTCACGAACACTTAGCTATATTGTATTGAGAGAGGATTTATCTTGAACACTGTTTCAGCTCGACCTCACTGTGCTTTATAGCCGTATGTATTTAATTGTTGGATGCGACGATTTTTAAGTCGATCTCTTTCGGCGTGTGACGTTTGCTGAATATGACTACTTTGCAGGTCTTGCATTTTATCCTAAGGCTTCCGTCGTCACCTTTGTAGCCGACCATTTTTCTTCCGCAATTAGGGCAGAACATTTGAATCGGCGTAAGATTGGTAGAACTCATGCTTCGTTTACCTCCTTTCCCCGGGACACATAAAGTTTCGTATTTAGTCCACTGTATTGATTGGGTTGGGAACTCCCGAATCACAGGAAGACTATCTTTTGTATCCAAATATAAATAATTGTTTAGAGGCTGGGGCTTACCTTTAGCCAACTATTGATATTTCATATATATCGTCAAAGAAGATTTTTTGCTGTCCTATAACAAGGAAATGATAGATAATGTCTATCTTAAAAATATCTCCTTCGATTTCGTAATAATGACCGACGGAATAGAACTTGAGTTTAACTCTCGTTCCTCGGTCTATTTTCATTAGAACCGCCGAAATATCTTCTTTTTCCTCATCGGATAATTCTTTGCGTTCAACTCTTGAACGTTTTTCTATTCGGCTTTGAATTTCCTCGGATAAACCTTTAAGAGCGTCAAACGGAAGAAATTGAGCCGCTCGGTTTACGTCATCGTGTTTATTCACCGTTATGTCCTCCTATAAGTTTATTTCTCGTCATTTGTGTCGCTCCGTCTTGTAAGTCGAAACCACGCAGCATTGCATTTTTACCGAAACGGTCTTTGAGTTCAAGAACAGTCCGTTCAAGCGTTCGCTCTTTCTCGATTGCTTCAAGATCGGTGAACAAATCGTAGCCTTCCGCCGATTCATCGCAAATTCCGCTAAACGAAATTGCCAATCGACGAATTTTAACGTCTTTTACGGTCGTTTCCTCATAAATTCTATCCACGTATTCCTTTACGATAGAATAGAG
>CAYWAD010000082.1:3550-6202 GCA_964456045.1 uncultured Lachnospiraceae bacterium | reverse complement strand
CCAAAAATAACTTTATTCTTTTGTACATATTGCCTAATGAACGAAAAAATAGCCGTGGCGCAGGCATTAATCGCGAGTTTACATTTTAATATATTAAAATGTTATTTTTGCGAAAGTCCTTTTGCCGTAAGGGAAATTCTGTTCTTTTTGGTGTCCACATCTTTGATCTTCACGGTAATAATATCGCCTACCGCGAGCACTTCGCGGGGGTGGCGAACAAACTTGTCCGACATTTGAGAAATGTGGAGCAATCCGTCCTGATGTACGCCGATATCGACAAACGCGCCGAAGTCCGTGACGTTGCGGACTGTACCGGTGAGGATCATTCCTGCGGAAAGATCGCTCATTTCGAGGACGTCTTCGCGGAGAACGGGTGCAGGGAAAGAATCACGAACGTCGCGACCGGGCTTTTCAAGCTCGGAAACGATGTCAACGAGCGTAGGCTCACCTATGCCGAGCTCGGCACAAACCTTTTCGGTTCCAGCTTTGTGGATCTTATATCGGAGGGCGAACATATTGCCGTCACGAACGTCCTCCTCCGTGTATTTGAACATCGTGAGTAGCTTTTTCGCAGCTTCATACGATTCGGGATGCACGCCGGTATTGTCGAAGATCTCGTCGCTTCCGGGGACGCGAAGGAATCCCGCGCACTGCTGATATGCCTTTTCACCCATTCTCGGAACGGCAAGCACAGACGCACGCGTCTCAAATTCGCCGTTTGCTTCGCGATATTTTACGATGTTTTTGGCAAGAGTCGCGTTAATTCCCGCAACGTAAGAGAGAAGCGAATGCGAAGCGGTGTTCAGGTCAACTCCGACCGAGTTAACGGACGCTTCGACAACGCCGCCGAGCGCTTCGTCAAGACGGGCGGGCTTCATATCGTGCTGATACTGACCTACGCCGATTGCCTTCGGCTCGATCTTTACAAGCTCCGCAAGCGGATCCTGCAAACGTCTCGCGATCGAAACAGCGGAACGCTGAGTTACGTCGAAATCGGGGAATTCCTCCGCCGCGAGCTTGGACGCGGAATAAACGGAAGCGCCGGATTCCGAAACGATGACGTATTTGCATTCGCAGTCCGGAATTTCGCGAAGCGTTTCCGCAATGAAGCGTTCGCTTTCGCGAGAAGCGGTTCCGTTACCGATAGCAACCGCATCGACTGCATATTTTTTTATGAAGCTTTTAACGATTCGCTTTGCTTCGGGAATCTTTTCGTGAGGCTTTGTGGGGTAAATGACGGCGGTGTCTATAACTCTGCCCGTCTTGTCAACGACCGCAAGCTTGCATCCGGTACGGTATCCGGGGTCAAGTCCCATAACGGTCTTGCCTTTGATAGGCGCCTGAAGCAAAAGATTTCGGAGATTGTCCGAGAACACCTTGATTGCACCCTCGGAAGCGGAGTCGTAAAGCTCGTTTCTGATCTCACGTTCGATTGAAGGCGCGATAAGACGGGAATAGCTGTCGTCAACAGCTGCGCGAACAAGCTCCTTTGCAGGGCTTTCGTTCTTTACGAGCACCTTTGAATAAAGGTAGGAAAGTGCGATTTCGGGATTAAGAGTGAGTGTGACCTTGAGGAAGTCCTCTTTTTCGCCGCGGTTGATCGCGAGCACTCTGTGAGGCGCGATTTTCGAAACCTTTTCGGAAAAATCATAGTACATCGAATAAACGGAGTCTTCGTCCTTCGTTTGCTTGGTTTCAATCACGCCGCCCTCTCGTGTGAGAGTACGCAAACGGCTTCTGAAATCGGCATTATCCGAGATGGATTCCGCGATGATGTCTGCCGCGCCTGCAAGCGCTTCGGCAGCGGACTTAACTCCGAGTTCCTCATTGACAAACGAAGCCGCCAATTCGGGAAGGGAGGGATCGTAAACCTCACGTTGCTCCAAAAGTGCGTCTGCGAGCGGAGCAAGACCGCGTTCCTTCGCAACAGACGCGCGAGTCTTTCTTTTCGGACGGAACGGGCGGTATATGTCCTCAATCTCCGCGAGGATAACAGCCGCGTCGAGAGCGGCGGATATTTCGGGAGTTAGTTTTTCCTGCTGTGCAATAAGATTTTTAACTTCCTCGCGGCGCTCGTCGAGCGAACGGAGGTAGTTCAAGCGCGTTTCAAGGTCGCGAAGCTGCGTGTCGTCAAGGCCACCGGTGACTTCCTTACGATAACGCGCGATAAAGGGGATTGTGTTGCCCTCGTCAATGAGCTTGACAGCCGCCTCAACTTGAGTTTCGGGTATGGAAAGTTCGGCCGAGAGTGTTTTTAAGATGTCCATAGTGTATCTCCGATTAAATTAATATATTAAACTTTGTTTTGCCCGGTAAAAAGCGAAATTTCATCGTCTGTGAGATAACGCCATTTCCCGTCTTCAAGCTTTTCATCAAGCGCAATTTCCGCAAATCTGACTCGACAAAGCGATGTGATCTTCGAGCCGACAGCCTCGAACATACGCTTGATTTGATGGAATTTTCCTTCCGTGATCGTTATTTCGTCGCCGTTTATGATGGCGGGAGCTGTTAAAACAACTTGCCCTTTTGCGTCTCGTTCGCCTATGTCAACCCCGCGTTCGATTGCGGAACGCATTTCGTCCGTCAGTGCCGGCTCAGACGTAAAACGGTACGTTTTTGCGACGTGATGCTTAGGCGAAAGCGCCTTATGCG
>CAYWAD010000082.1:0-3450 GCA_964456045.1 uncultured Lachnospiraceae bacterium | reverse complement strand
TTCGGTTTATTCAGCATCAAATAGACGAACTCGCTGTACGAAAGCTCTTTGCCGTCGAGTGTTACCGTGTCATTGTCGGCAACGGATGTCTTTCCGTTTTTCACGACATTACCGTTGACGGCTACGCGACCGCAAGCGATCATTTTTGCAGACGTACTGCGTGTGACAAATGCCGCAGTTGCTACATATTTATCAAGTCTCATAAATACCTCAAACAAACATTTTTGAAGCCGACGGTAATTATATCACAAAACTTCGAGAAAGTAAACATTGACTTTGCGGGCTTATTATGTCATAATGTGCATAAGCCAAGACCGTTTAGACGGATCTTGCAAATACCAGATTCAAAAGGAGAGAAAGCTGATGTTTTTTCCCGATTATTACAAAACTCAGAAGATCCTTCATGTAGGTTGCGAAGCTCCGCACGCGTATTTTATACCGTACGAAACAGAGCGCGCCGCAGAAAAGGATCTGCGCGGAAAAAGTGCGTTTTTTACATCGCTTAACGGCGATTGGGACTTCAAATTTTACGAATCGGTCCATGACGTAAAGGATTTTACGCTTCCCGGATTCGATCGTAACGGTATGGATAAGCTTACCGTGCCTATGAATTGGCAGATGGCACTCGACCGCGGATACGATGTGCCGAATTATACAAATGCGGCATATCCGTTCCCTTGCGATCCGCCTCACGTGCCTGACAAGAACCCCTGCGGACTTTATGTTCGCGATTTCGAAGTTGATGCTTCCGTTCTCGAAAAGAAGACCTGTATGCTTACTTTTGAGGGCGTTGATTCCTGCTTTTATCTTTACGTTAACGATCGTTTCGTAGGCTACAGTCAGGTCAGCCATATGACAAGCGAATTCGACGTCAGCGAATATCTTGCAGACGGTACAAATACCGTTAAAGTGCTTGTGCTCAAATGGTGCGACGGTTCGTATCTTGAGGACCAGGATATGTGGAGAATGTCCGGAATTTTCCGCGAGGTTTTCCTGCTTTACAGAGACAAGGCGCATATCGTTGACGTGTTCAATCACGCCGAGCCGGACGATTCTTTCGAAAACGGAACCCTCAGAACCGAAATCAAAGTTTCCGCACCGCTTACGGTTGAATATTCGCTCAAATCTCCTTGCGGAAATACTCTTGCGAACGGAACGCTTGACATTGCCGAAAGCGGCGAATTTACGGTAGAGGTTCCGGATTGTGAGCTTTGGAGCGACGAGGAACCTACGCTTTATTCGCTCGTACTTACTTCCGGCGAGGAGCATATCATCATTCCCGTCGGCTTCAGACGCATCGAAGTTAAAAATAAAGTCGTTTACGTCAACGGCAAGAAGATCAAAGTCAAGGGCGTTAACCGCCACGACAGCCATCATCTGCTCGGCCATGCAACTCCCGTTGATCATATGCTTCGCGATCTTTATATAATGAAAGCGCATAACGTGAATATGGTGCGTACAAGCCATTACCCCAACGATCCGAGATTTACCGGTATGTGTGACCGCCTCGGCATCTACGTTTGCGACGAAACCGACATCGAAACACACGGCATGAATCCGTGGAACAGAGTTTCAGATGATCCCGAATGGGAAGCGGCTTATGTTGACAGAGCGGAAAGAATGCTCGAACGCGACAAGAATCACCCCTCGATAATTATGTGGTCGCTCGGTAACGAAAGCGGACTCGGACGCAATCATTGGGCTATGTCTAAGTACATTCACGGACGTGATATGAGCAGACTTGTGCATTACGAGGGCGCAAATTACCGCTACTATAACGGCGAGCAGCCGCTTGATCTTGTTGACATCGAAAGCCATATGTACACAAGCCCCACGGATTCCGACGCGTACTGCAAGAATAAGAAGTTCACGCTGCCTTTCTTCCTTTGTGAATACAGCCATGCAATGGGTAACGGCCCCGGAGACCTTGAAGAATATTGGAACGTTATCTATTCGAACGAGCAGTTCTTCGGCGGTTGCGTTTGGGAATTCATTGACCACAGCGTTGCGATAGGCGATAAGTATAAGTCCCCCTCGTTTACTTACGGCGGAGATTTCGGTGATATGCCGAACGACGGCAACTTCTGCGTTGACGGACTTGTTTATCCAGATCGTCGCCCCCATACGGGACTTCTTGAGCTTAAACAGGCGATAAAACCGTTTGCGGTAACCGATGCGGACGTCGCGGCAGGTAAGTTCAAAATCAAAAATCTTCGTTACTTCAAAGATCTTCGCGATCTTGAGCTTGTTTGGACTGTTGAGCGTAACGGCAAGCCGGTCAAGGAAGGCAAAATAGAGTCGCTTGCAATAGAGCCTCAGCGTACTCGCACCTATATGATCGACATTTCCGACGTAAACCGCGAAGCCGAGCTTTATCTTAACATAAGCGTCCGCAATCGTCTGTCCAAGCCGTGGGCACCGGCAGGATATGAAGTCGGAAACGCGCAGCTTGAGATCCCCGGTGTAAGCAGACTTTCATACGTAGCACCCGTCTTTGTTAATAAGGCCCCCAAAGTCGAGGAAACGGACAGATATATAACCGTAAAGGCAGCATCCGCTGTTTATGTCTTTGATAAGGTCACAGGCGCGATCGATGATATTGTCGATAACGGCCGTAAGATGATCACAAAGCCTGTTCGCCCCACGCTTTGGCGCGCGCCCACAGATAACGACAGAAATATCAGATGGGAATGGCAGAGAAACGGCTTTGATCATACGGAGGTCAAGTGCTACGAATGCGCGCTTGAATCGGCAGGCAATGTGGCTATTGTTAAGGCAAAAATCGCGATCTGCGCTTATTCTCAGCTTCCGATCATGCATATAGACGTAACGTATACCGTTAACGCAAACGGTACGCTGACGGTCAAGTATGATTGCGATGTCGATATAATCCGCAATTCCATCGCGGAAGCGGAAATGCGTGCCAAGAAAGGCAAAACACTGCGTCCGCAGGTGTTCCTGCCTCGCTTCGGTTTGGAGCTTACCATGCCCGAAGGCACGGAAAATATGCGCTACTTCGGATACGGTCCGTATGAAAGCTATATAGATAAGCGACTTGCTTCGAGAATGGGAGAATTTGCGTCAACTGTTCACGAAAGCTATGAGCCGTATGTGTTCCCACAGGAAAATTCAAGCCATTATAACACAAAATGGGCGATCGTTTCTTCCGTCGCAGGTCACGGACTTATGTTCACAAAAACGGAAAAGCCGTTCGAATTCTCGGCAACACATTACAGCCCCGAACTTCTGACAAAAACGGCGCATCATTATGAGCTTGTTCCCGAAAAGGAAACAACAGTCATCATAGATTACCGCCAGAGCGGTATCGGCTCCAATTCCTGCGGTCCCGGACTTGCAAGACAGTGGAGACTTGACGAAGAAAAATTCACGTTCGAATTTGCGATTACACCCGTTTTCGCAAACGAAGCGGATCCTTACGAAATGATCTGA
>CAYWAD010000081.1:0-6321 GCA_964456045.1 uncultured Lachnospiraceae bacterium | reverse complement strand
AGGGAAGAATCATCGAGATATACGGTCCCGAATCGTCCGGTAAAACAACGGTTGCACTTCACGCGATCGCGGAAGTGCAAAAGACCGGCGGCGAAGCCGCTTTCATCGACGCGGAACACGCGCTCGATCCCGTATATGCGTCCGCGCTCGGTGTTGACATTGATTCGCTTCTCGTTTCTCAGCCGGATTCGGGCGAACAGGCGCTCGCGATCACGGAAGCACTTGTGCTTTCCGGTGCAATCGACATTATAGTAATAGACTCCGTTGCGGCGCTCGTTCCTCAGCAGGAAATCGAGGGCGAAATGGGCGCTGTTACGGTAGGCTTGCAGGCGCGTCTTATGTCACAGGCGCTCCGTAAGCTCTCAGGCTCCGTCGCAAAGACGAACTGCATTGTCATCTTCATTAACCAGCTTCGCGAAAAAATTAACGTTTCCTACGGTAACCCCGAAACGACAACGGGCGGCCGTGCACTTAAATTCTATTCGTCTGTTCGTCTCGATGTCAGAAAAACAGAAACGCTCAAAACCGGTTCCGACGTTTACGGAAGCCGCACCAAGGTCAAGGTTGTCAAGAATAAGGTTGCGCCTCCGTTCAGAGTTGCGGAATTTGATATTTTGTACGGCAAGGGAATCTCCAAGTACGGAGAGATCGTCGATATAGGCGTTGAGGCGGGTGTGATCAACAAGTCCGGCTCGTGGTTCTCTTACGACGGCAACAGACTCGCGCAGGGACGCGATGCAGTTCGCAGATTGCTCGAAAGCGATTCCGAGCTTTGCGCCGAAATTGAAGCGAAGATCAAGCAGCACTATATTGATCCGGGCGAATGCTCGATAGATGATATTGACCCGGACGAGCTTGACGACGAGCTTGATATTCGTTTGCTTGAAATGGACGAAGACGTAGAATAAACTTAAAAAATAACGAAAAGGAGCGCCCTTATGCAAATTGCTTACGTAAAAGATGTGCATACGGGCGCACTTCCGATTGCATTTGAAGTCACAATAGTATATAATGATAGCTGTGAAGAAGAAAAGATCACACTCCTTAAACAGTCATTTCCGTTTTCGGTGGGCGAGGAGCTTACCGAGGACGATGTTGACGTGCTTAAATCGGAGGGCGAGGTTTTTTGCGCTGTCGTACACGGGCTTAAACTGCTCGGATATTCCGATCAGTCTGTCAGAGCGCTTGCTTTGAAGCTCAGGCGAAAGGGCTACGACAAAATCGCGGCAGAATCGGCGGCAAAAGCGATAGAGTCGCTCGGATATATAAATGAAAAAGAACAAGTGACACGACGTGCGCGCGTTCACGCGTCGAAATTGAAGGGCAAGCGCCTTATAATTTCCGCGCTTTACGAGGACGGTTACGGCAAGGACTCGATTTCGTCGTGGGCGGAGAGCGATACGACGAATTACGGCGAGCTTTGCGCCCGTGCGATCGAAAAAAAGGGCGGCATGCCGCTTTCTGAAGACAGAGACGGTAAAAGAAAACTGCTTCAATATCTGGCGAGGCGAGGTTTTTCGCCGTCTGACGTAAGAGAGGCAGTCATGATACTTCACGAAAAAAACGAAAATTAATAATTATATATTAAGGAAGAGCTATGAAAAAGACAAAAGCGCCGACAAAGGTCGGTTTTATTTCGCTCGGTTGCCCCAAAAATTTGATGGATACGGAAGTTATGCTTAAGCTTTTGGTTGATGCCGGATATGAGATTACTCCGGAGGACACCGAAGCGGATATTATTGTTGTAAATACTTGTGCTTTCCTCGAATCCGCAAAGAGAGAGGCGATTGACAATATTCTTGATGTTGCATGGCTGAAAAAGCACCGCAGCTTGAAGGGAATTGTTGTTACGGGCTGCTTGCCGGAACGTTATCGCGACGAAATATTCGCGGAGCTGCCTGAGGTTGATGCTTTGCTCGGCGTCGGAAGTGTGCATGACATTGTAAATGCTGTCAAAGCTGTTGAAAAAGGTAAAAAATATTCCGCTTATGCTGACAAGAACTGCGCCGAACTCGGAGGGGAACGCGTTGTAACGACGGATTCGTATGCGTACATAAAGATCGCGGAGGGTTGCGACAACAGATGCACCTATTGCGCCATCCCCGGCATCCGCGGACGTCACCGTTCGCGCCCCATGGAGGACATCATAGCGGAGGCGAAGTCCGTTGCGGAGCTTGGAGTCGGTGAGATCATTCTCGTTGCGCAGGACACAACGCGCTACGGAGTGGATCTTTACGGTGAATATAAGCTCGCAGAGTTGCTAAATCGTTTGACGGAGGAAACGGACGTTCCGTGGTTCCGTATTCTTTATTGCTATCCCGATAAGATAACGGACGGTCTTATTGAGGTGCTTAACGAAAATGATCGTGTGGTTAAATATATCGATCTTCCCATCCAGCACGTGAGCGATTCGGTACTCAAGCGCATGAACCGTCACGGCGGCGAAGCCGCTGTTCGCGAAGCTGTGGCTCGGTTGCGTAACGAAGTGCCTGGAATCACGATCCGTACAACGGCAATCGTCGGTTTTCCCGGAGAGACCGAGGAAGAATTTACCGAGCTTTGTGAATTTATAAAGGAAGCGAAGTTCGATCATTTCGGTGCGTTTACATATTCCCGTGAGGAGGGAACTCCCGCGTACGATTTTCCGGATCAAATAGACGAGCAGGTAAAGCAAGACAGACTTGACAGAATTATGTCGCTCCAGCTTGACATTGTAAACGAGCTGAACGAAAAGAAGCTCGGAAAGACTCTTGATGTTATCTACGAAGGTTACGATTACGTTTCCGATTCTTGCTACGGTAGAAGCGAGGCAGATGCTCCCGACATTGACGGTAAGGTTTATTTTATGCTTGATGAGTCTGCGCGACCGAAAGAAGGGACGCACATCAACGTGAAGGTTACGGAAATTCTCGATTACGATCTTTTCGGTGAGGTCATTGCATAATTATAATTAATTTACTTAACATAAAGGATAAATGATATGAGTATTCCAAAACAGTTGCCGAATTATTTGACGATTTTGCGGGTCATTCTCGTTCCCGTGTTCGTAATCGTTTTGACGGTGGGCATTTCTTTTCCGGCGGTAAATATTATCGCCGCAGCGGTCTTCCTTATTACGTCGATTACGGATATGCTGGACGGAAAACTTGCGAGAAAGTACGGTCTTGTGTCCGATTTCGGTAAGATAATGGATCCGTTAGCCGATAAATTTATGGTTTTTGCTTCTATGATCGCACTTTTGGTTGCGGACGGTTTCGAGCATCTTCGCCCTGTGCTTCTGTGGGCGACGCTTATCGTTATTCTGCGCGAGCTTTCCGTAACGTCTATGAGGCTTATCGTGTCGGGAAAAACTAACGCTACCGGTCTTGCCGCGAACATACTCGGTAAGATTAAGACGGTTTCGCAGATCGTGTTCGTTATGACCGCGCTGCTTGAGCCCGTGATTTTCGGTGAATGGCTGACATTTGCTTCTTTCTTTGCCGAATATTCCGTTTTGACATATGCAACAATGGCGTTTATGACGGTTATGACCGCGTGGAGCGGCATAAACTACATTGTCGGCTACTCAAAGCTGATGAAAAAGTAAAATTTTGCAGCGATAATAAAAAAAGCACCCAAACGGGTGCTTTTTTTCATTTTGCGATTAGTCGTCGTCCTCGACCTTAGCGTCTGCGATGATTTTCTGAGCGATAGCGCCGGGAACTTCATCGTAACGGATGAATTCGAAGTCGAACGAGCCGCGTCCCTGCGACATTGCGCGCAGAGCGACGGTGTAGTCCATCATTTCAGCCTTGGGAGCTTCCGCTTCGACAACGGTGTAGCCCTTTTTGTGATCCCAAGGATTCATACCGAGGACTCTGCCGCGACGCTTGTTAAGATCGCCGATAACGTCACCGACGAGCGCGTCCGGAACGTAAACCTTAAGTTCGCCGATAGGCTCAAGGATAACGGGCTTAGCCTGAGGCAAGCCTGCCTTATATGCAAGACGAGCCGCGAGCTTGAAGGAGATTTCGTTACTGTCTACGGGGTGGTAGGAACCGTCAAAGAGGTCAGCAGCGAGGTTAACAACAGGATAACCTGCGAGAACGCCGTGCTGCATTGCTTCAATAAGTCCCTTTTCTACTGCCGGGTAGAAGTTCTTCGGAACCGTACCGCCGACAACGGACTGTGTGAAAGTGAGACCTTCGTCTTCGCCGTGGCTGAATGTCATCTTAACATGACCATACTGACCGGAGCCGCCGGACTGCTTCTTATGCTTACCTTCAACGGAAGCGCGACCCTTGATAGTCTCGCGGTATGCGATCTTGGGAGCGGAGAGCTGAACGGAAACGCCGTAACGGTTCTTGAGTTTCGAGACAACGATGTCGAGATGGATGTCGGACATACCGTAGATAACCATCTGTTTTGTTTCGGGGTTGTTTTCATATTTGAGAGTAAGATCTTCTTCGAGCAAACGAGAGATACCGGAGGAAATCTTGTCCTCGTCACCCTTGGAGGAGGGAACGATAGCCTGGCAAAGGAAAGGTGTAGGGAACTTGACCTTTTCAACTTTCGGAGCTACGCCGACTGCGAGAACATTGTTTGTGCCGGTGTTAACGAGCTTGGAGATCATACCGATGTCACCGCAGGAAAGTTCATCGACCTCTGTCTGCTTTTTGCCTCTCATCGTATAGATGTGAGCGAACTTTTCGGAGGTATCGGTGTCAACGTTTTTAAGAGTGGTATCGCGCTTGAGAGTGCCGCTCATTACGCGGAAGAAGGACTGCTTACCGAAGGAGTCAACAACTGTCTTATATACGAATACGGAAGGATCTCCGGCAACTTCCTTAGGAGCGGGGAAGGAGCCGATGAGGGCGTCGATAAGTGAGGTTACGCCCCAAAGATTAACAGCGGATCCTGCGTAAACGGGAGAAATTGTTTCGTTGATGATACCCTGATGGATAGCTTCGAACGCTTCTTCGCGTGTGATAGGTTCTTCCATGAGGATCTTTTCCATGAGTTCTTCGCTTACCATGGAGAGAGAATCGTAAAGAACGGTCTTATATTCTTCTGCTTCGTCCGCGAAGGAAGCGGGGATGTCGCAAGCGGTTGCGGTGCCCTTCTTCGCGTCGTAAGTATAAGCCTTCATTTCGATAAGGTCAGCAAACATACCCTTGTTTCCTGTAACGGGAACGAGGATCGGGCAAACGGAGATGCCGAACATATCGCGAAGCTGATCAAACACTTTTTTGAAGTTAGCTTCATTATCATCTGCCTTGTTTACAAAGAAAGCGCGAGGAACGTCTGCTTCGGAAGCGTGATCCCAGGAAAGCTCGGTGCCGACTTCGACGCCTGCTTTCGCGTCTACGAGGATAACTGCGCTGTCTGCTGCTGCGAGGGCTTCCTTAACTTCACCAACGAATTCGAGGTAGCCGGGAGCGTCTATGATATTGAGCTTTGTGCCCTTTGCTTCAACGGGAACGATGGAAGCGGAAAGAGAATATCCGCGCTTGATTTCTTCGGGATCGTAGTCACTGACGGTGTTTCCGTCCGTTGTTTTACCCATTCTGTCTACGGCACCGGTAGCGTAAAGCATTGCTTCAACGAGAGAGGTTTTACCGCTGCCGCCGTGCCCAAGGAAGGCGATGTTACGAATGTTTGAGGTTTTGTAGGTTGCCATGTTTTTTCTCCTGTAATATATGTTGTTGATGTTAAAAATATTTTAATTAAAAGCAATGATGATGAACATCGTACTTGTCTATTATACACTATTATTAAGCATAGTGCAATAGGATTTTTATATTTTTGCTCTAAAAGCTGACAGATAACGGATTTTTGCATCTTGTCGGCTTAAAAAAAGCTTAACATATTGACTTGGGATGCGGATATATGTTATATTCTTAAGGTAAGAAGCTCAATTCAAGTGAAAAACAATCGAGGTATATATTATGGCAAGCCTTATCGCATTTTACGAAGAAAAAAAGATATTTAAGCTTGATACTTCCGGTTCATCGTACGTTTTCGGTGTTGATCTCGGCGGTTATTTGACTCATTATTACTACGGTGCGCCGATTTCGGACTTTGACGTTAAGTATCTTGGCGTTCGCGAGGGACACGATTCCTCCGTTCCGCTCTCCGCAGACGTTGAAGATTGGCGCTTCTCGCCCGATACCGTCGCCATGGAATACCCCTGCTACGGCACCGGCGATTACCGTGTGTCCGCGCTTGAAATTAAGGATTCGGAAAATCACAATTCAACGGATTTCAGATATAAATCGCACAGAATCGTTGCCGGCAAAAAGCCGATTCCCGGTATGCCGTCCAGCTTTGCGACAGACGATG
>CAYWAD010000080.1:0-6342 GCA_964456045.1 uncultured Lachnospiraceae bacterium | reverse complement strand
AGGAACGGCATACTCAGATGGGCAGTCCGTAACGAATCTTGTATCCGATGCAAGTGAGAAGTCCGTTACCCTGTATGCACAGTGGAAAGACATAACTCCACCTGTTATTTCGGGAATTGTGGACGGAAAGACTTACTGCTCGGCACAAACGCTAACCGTTACCGACAATGACGGTATCGCAAGCGTAACGGTAAACGGAAGTCCTGTTACACCCACAAACGGACAGTTTACCTTATCCCCCGCAGAGGGTACACAGACCGTTGTTGTTACCGACAAGGCAGGTAACCAAACACAAATGACCGTTACCGTGAATGACGGACACACCTACGAGTGGCAGAACGAAAACGGACAGTATTGGCAGAAATGTACGGTTTGCGAACACGAAACCGCCAAAAAGGACATTCCGGAAATTACAATAAAAGGTGCAGACAACGCCTGTCGCATGAGCGAATATGTATTCAGCTTTGAAATTCCCGACGGATGCAAAAATCCGAGCGGCTACATAGACATAAATGGAATGTCGGGAACAAAAGACCCGGTTTGCACGGTTGAAGGTAATGTGGCAACAATAACAATACTGGCAGATAGCTACGGTGATGCCGATTCATTCAGCGCTGTAGCATGTGTGACACTTGAAGATGGCTATTATATAGAAGCATCTAAGACCGTATCCATTCTGAATGAACACACAGGCGGCACTGCCGACTGCACACACAAGGCAAAATGTGAAGTCTGCGGCGAGGAATACGGAGAAGTCAATGCCGACAACCACACCTCTCTAAAGCACACCGAAGCAAAAGCGGCAACTGTCGAAGCGGATGGCAATATCGAATATTGGCACTGCGAAGAATGCGGCAAGTATTTCAGCGATAAGGACGGCAAAAATGAAATCACTCTTGCCGATACCGTCATTGCAAAGCTTGAAAAGACCGACAGCGATAACAAAGCTCCACAGACCGGCGATACCAGCCAAATGATATTTTTGTTTGCACTTGCTCTTTTGAGCGGCGGCACGTTGGTAAGCACAGCCGTATACGGCAAAAAGAAAAAGCGTTTTGTAAAATAAAATAAGCGATTTGACACATTCGCTCCCCTCCTGTCAGGCACAATAATTCCGACAGGAGGGATTTTTTATGCTAAAAACCCCTTCAGTCTTGCTTTTTTTTCCCAATATGGTATACTAAGATGCAAAAACATTTGACATTCGCACATAAGGAGCATTACATTGAAAAAGTTGTTAAAGTACATGAAGGGCTTCGGCAAGGAATGTATTCTCGGTCCGCTCTTTAAGCTTTTGGAGGCGAGCTTTGAGCTGATGATTCCGCTCGTCGTTGCCTCGATCGTTGACGTCGGCATCGAAAATTCCGACAAAGGTCACGTTACAAAAATGTGCTTGGTTATGATCGTCCTCGGCATAATCGGGCTGATCTGCGCGGTGACCGCACAATATTTTTCCGCTCGTGCGGCGGTGGGATTCGCGAGCCGCTTGCGTCACAGCGTTATGGAGCACATTTTGCGTCTCAGCTACAGTCAAACAGACGCGCTCGGCACTTCAACCATGGTGACTCGTATGACATCCGACATAAATCAGGTGCAAAACGGCGTAAACCTTACGTTGCGCTTGCTTTTGCGTTCTCCGTTCGTTGTTTTCGGCGCGATGATCATGGCATTCACCATCGACGCACAGGCGGCGCTCGTGTTCGTCGGCGTTATTCCCGTGCTTTGCCTCGTTGTGTTCGGAATTATGCTCATCACCATGCCCATGTACCGCAAGGTGCAAGGCAAACTTGACAGCGTAACCGCTTCGACGCGTCAAAACCTGACCGGCGTGCGCGTTTTGCGTGCGTTCCGCAAGGAAAAAAGCGAAATCAACCGCTTCGAAATCGAAACGGAATCGCTCGCGCAAAGTCAGCGCAGGGCAGGCCGCATATCGGGACTTATGAATCCGCTGACTTTTGTTATCGTCAACCTCGCGATCGTTGTGCTTATAAAAGTAGGCGCGGTCAAGGTTTACGACGGCGTGCTGACCCAAGGACTTGTTATCGCGCTTTACAACTATATGTCGCAGATACTTGTCGAGCTGATCAAAATGGCGAGCCTGATAATAACGATGACAAAGGCTGTCGCTTGCGGCAATCGAATCCAAAGCATTCTCGAAATCGAGCCGGACGGCATCGGCGGTGACGCAAAGACTTCGCTTCGCGGCAAGGTTGAATTCAATGACGTTTCAGCGACTTATTCGGGTGCTTCCGAGCCCTCTCTCTCTCACATAAGCTTCACCGCCGAGCCCGGTGAAACGATCGGCGTTATCGGCGGCACGGGCTCCGGCAAAACCACGCTCGTCAACCTAATTCCCGGCTTCTACGGCGCATCGGGCGGTCAAATCCGCATCGACGGCGTGGACGTTAAAGAGCTTGACTCCAAAGCACTGCGCGACGCAGTCGGCATCGTGCCGCAAAAGGCGGTTCTTTTCAGCGGAACGATACGCGAAAACATGCTCTGGGGCAATGAGGACGCAACAGACGAAGAAATTTGGGATGCGCTTGAAACGGCTCAGGCAAAAGAAGTCGTACAGGGCAAGGACGGCGAACTTGACGCGTCCGTTGCGCAGCTCGGCGCGAACTTCTCCGGAGGTCAAAAGCAGCGTTTGACGATTGCAAGAGCGTTGGTACGCAAGCCCTCGATTTTGATACTGGATGACAGCGCTTCCGCGCTTGATTACGCGACGGACGCGCGCTTGAGAGGCGCGATTCATTCCATGAAAAACGCGCCCACCACGTTTATCGTGTCTCAGCGTGCCGCTTCCGTTCGTCACGCGGACAAGATCCTCGTCCTTGACGACGGCATTCTCGTAGGCTACGGCAATCACGATCAGCTTCTTGCCGATTGCGAGGTTTACCAAGAAATATATTACTCACAATTCCCCAAGGAGGTGTCCGCAAATGGATAAAAAGCAGTCTGTTTTATCAAAAATCCTGCATCGCGTTCGCCGTTACCTGCCGGGCATTGTTGCTTCTCTCTTGCTTGCGTTTATATACGTTGCGATGAGCCTTTACATCCCGATTTTGGTAGGCAGTGCGATAGATTCAATAATCGATGCCGGCAAGGTTGACTTTTCCGCTATGAATCGCGAGCTTATCGGAGTCGCGATCTGTGCTTCTGTTGCGGCGCTCGCGCAGTGGTGCATGAACGAGCTGAACAATCGCATCACTTATGCGGTAACGCGCGACATGCGAAACGAGGCTTTCAGCCGTCTCCAAGTGCTTCCTCTGTCATATTTGGACAGCCGCTCTCAGGGCGACACCGTAAGCCGCGTTATCTCCGACGTTGACACCTTCGCAGACGGCCTTTTAATGGGCTTCACACAGCTTTTCACGGGCGTGATGACAATCGTCGGCACTTTGGTGCTTATGCTCCGCATTGACTGGAAAATTGCGCTCGTCGTAATTCTGATCACACCGCTTTCTCTCGTTGTCGCGGCATTCATTGCGAAGCGCACACATTCGATGTTCAAGCTTCAAGCGCAGACGAGAGGCGAGCAAACCGGTCTTATCGATGAAGCGATCGGTCAGATCAAGGTCGTTCAGGCGTTCGGTCGCGAAGAAGCCGTACTGGGCAAATTCGACGAGATCAACGGCAGGCTCGAAAAAGCCTCCCTGCGTGCGATCTTTTTCTCAAGTCTCACCAACCCCTGCACTCGCTTCGTCAACTCCGTCGTTTATGCCGGCGTAAGCGTAAGCGGCGCACTCATAGCGATAACAACCGGTGGCATTTCCGTCGGTAATTTGACAAGTCTTTTGAACTACGCAAACCAGTACACAAAACCGTTTAACGAAATTTCCGGCGTTGTAACGGAACTGCAAAACGCAATGGCTTGTGCAAGTCGCGTTTTCGAGCTTATTGAGGCTCCGGAACAGACGCCCGATCCCGTCTCGCCCGAAAAACCGGCGCAAACAAACGGTGCGCTTTCGATAAAAGATTTGGAATTTTCTTATTCGCCCGAAAAGCCGTTGATTAAGGACTTCAATCTTGATGTCAAGCCCGGTCAGCGCATTGCGATCGTCGGTCCGACGGGCTGCGGCAAAACAACATTGATCAATCTGCTCATGCGCTTTTACGATCCACAGTCCGGAAGCATTGAGCTTGACGGCGTTAACACGCGCAACATGACGCGCGACGAGCTGCGCGGTTCCGTCGGTATGGTACTCCAGGACACATGGCTGAAATCCGGCACGATCCGCGAAAACATTTCGATGGGTCGCCCGGACGCAACAACAGAGGAAATCATCCTCGCGGCAAAAGAGGCGCACGCGCACAGCTTCATCAAGCGTCTGCCCCGTGGCTACGACACCGAAATAGGTGAGGCGGGCGGCAACCTGTCTCAAGGTCAAAAGCAGCTGCTCTGCATCGCTCGTGTTATGCTTTGTCTGCCCCCTATGCTGATTTTGGACGAGGCAACTTCCTCGATCGACACAAGAACGGAAATAAAGATTCAAAAAGCGTTTGACACCATGATGAAAGGGCGCACGTCTTTCATCGTCGCGCACCGTCTTTCCACGATTCGTGAGGCGGATGTGATCATTGTCATGCGTGACGGTCACATCATCGAGCAGGGCGATCACGCTTCCCTGCTTGAAAAAGGCGGATTCTACGCGTCGCTTTACAATAGTCAGTTCGCTCAAGTTTAACAAAAAAGAGATGATCTTGCGATCATCTCTTTTTTATTCGTTTTCAAGATATTCGATATATTCCTCAAGGCAAAGTCCGAGTTCATTCATCCGATACGCGTGATATCTTCCGACATAGCGATAATGCCAAGGTTCATACGTAATACCGGTTATGTCCGTTTTACCGTCCGGGAAACGCAGGACAAAACCGAACTTCCAAGCGTTTTCTGTCAACCATTCGTAGGCTTCCTCGTCCGCAAAGGCTTTCATTGCCGAGCCGAGATTGTGCATATCAATGCACAGCCCTGTCTGATGCTCGCTCGTTCCGGGACGCGCGGAATAAGTTTCCACGATCGCCTCGGCTTCCGCGCGGGTCAATGAGGTGTTATTATTCATTTCACGTTCTACGTATGAATTAAAAAGTTGACTTTGATAAGAATACGAGCGGTAAGCGCTCGTAACCGACACGGGGTGCCCTGTCGGTCCGAGGTCATCATATCCGCAGGCAAAAAGCTCCGTAAACAGCGCTTCAAGCGATTTTGCGGCATACAGGCGAAGCTTTTGCGTGTTTCTTCCGTCCTTGCGGGTGTTAGTTACTTCGACAAGATCGTCCGGAACATGGCTTTCGTCAAGCAAATTCCAAGCGTTCACAAGCACAAGATATGCATCCCTGTCTTCCGGGTTCATATACATTTCGTATTCGGAAAGGTCGGATGTAAACGTCACTTCCGGGATTTCGTCCTCGTCGATACCACCGGTATCATCTGTGTCACCGTCGATAGGCGGAAGTGTATCCGCGGACTTAATCAAAAACGAGATTTCGTCCGTTTTTTCAAGCGCGACGGCATACTTTTCCTCGTCAACCGTGACTGTAATTCCTTTCATGCATTCGCTGACAAACGACAGTGGCAAGAGTATATTCTTCCCTGCCGAATACGCCGAGACGCTTTCCATCCGATACGCAAACGAATTGACGTACGCAATCACGTCGCCGACAGTAAGCACAACTGCCTCGTCGCCGTCCTCGGTAACAAAGCGTCTTTCGTCGCCGCTTCCCGTTATCGTAAAGCCGACCGCCTCTGCGAGCTCGGAAAAATCGACGTACAGGATTCCGTTTTTAACTGAGTCCTCTTTTGCCTGTTTCCAAGCCAATGTTTCCGCTCCGTCACTGACGTATGAAAAATTATACGAAGCTGTCACCGTTTCTTCGTCGGCAGGGACTTTTGTAGTCAAAAACGAGACAAGCACACACAAAAGCGCAACCGCGAGAATCACGAAAAAGATCACGGAAAACACGAGCAATCTCGTTCTGAAAATCCGCGCTTCTTTTTGTCTGCGACGCCGCTCGGCTTCTTTTCTTCTGCGTTCTTTCGCTTCGAATATACGCTTTTGCTCGCGCAGTTTAGCTTCGCGCTCTCGCGCAACGGCTTGACGTGCCGCTTCCTCTCGCATCCGCTGTTCACGTTCGGCAGCGGCGCGCTGTTCGGCAAAATATCGCTCACGAGGAGTCATTCTTCCGCCGTTCCTGTTATTATTACCGTTGTTCATTATTTCTTTTCCACCAGCGTAAAATACGGCGATGTGGGCGAATTAACGATTCTTATTTCTGTGCAGCAAATTGCGCGCCTATCCAGCGTTGCGAAATATTCTCGCAGTTCCTTACCCTCAAGGTCTC
>CAYWAD010000079.1:0-6725 GCA_964456045.1 uncultured Lachnospiraceae bacterium | reverse complement strand
CAGGTGACCAGCGTGATCAGAGCGTCTCCGTACTGGGCGGTTACGCCGGTTTCATAGCAGGCATTTTCCTTAAAATAGTCCATTGCCTCCTGAAATGCCCATTCATTGTCGGCATCAATGAATTGATAAAACTTGAAGCAGGTGTCCGATTTTTTGTATACCCGGTCATAAAAGGCAGCGATTACCTCGTATTCCCGTTCCTCGTACAGCGTCGAATATTCAATAATGGGATGCTCCTGCCAGTAGGCTTCCTTTGCATAATTCATAAGGGAGCCAAACATGGCACCGCTGCGCATATTGTGGCCGTACAGGATCAGGTTGTCGCTTTCCGGATCCACAGAGCAGTTGGCATCTATGAAAATCAGGCCGTTTGCGTCAAAGTGTCCCTGGAAATTTGCATAGATATATTTTTCCCCATCCTCCGGCGTATACATCACAGGATAATCGATCACCGTACCTTCAATATGGAGCCAACCAGCCAGGTCGGGATTTTCTGCATAAAGCCCGGCCATACTTTCCAGCATCACAGGCTCCGTCTCCTCTGGGAGCGTGGTCTGCTCCACCGTATCCCCTTCGTCAGTTGGCCGCACAGCTTCCGTGGTAGCTTCGGCAGGTTCGGTAGATGGTCTGGCTACCACGGCAGGCTCCGGTATATCCAGCTGCCGGCCAAAAAACATGGCCAGTCCAATGGCCAGAATCAGCACCAGCCCACCGATTCCGGAAAACAGAAGAATTTGTTTCTTCGTCCACTTCCTTCTGGCTGCTTTATCAAAACGTCCGCTATAGGATTTCTTTTTCATGTTCCATACATCTCCTGTAGTAGGGGAAAGGGGTGGATGTTTCCACCCACCCCAGTTCTAGAGTATCGCTTAGCGGGAGAATTTCCGCTTGGTAACAACAGCAGCAGTGCCGCCCAGCAGAACCAGAACGACCGCAGCACCGGTCAGCATGGGAGTGATGTCGCCGGTCTTGGGCACATCATCCAGATTCGAATCATCCTTCTCGGAGTAGTTGGGATCCTCCGCACCACAATCGAGGCACTTGCCGTCCTGATAGTGGTGGCCGTCAGTCTCGATCTTCACGGTGTAGCTGTCGCCACAGCCCTCACAGGTGTAGGTCATTTCGCCGTCCTCCGTGCAGGTAGGCTCCTTGGTGACCTTGCCCGTGTACTTGTGGCCGGTGGCATCAATCGGTTCAGTCTTGGTTTCGCCACAGGCGCAGGTATAGGTCATTTCGCCGGCCTCCGTGCAGGTGGGATCCTTGGTGACCTTGCCCTCGTCCCAGGTGTGGCCGGTAGCAGGGATCGGTTCGGTCTTGGTCTCGCCACAGGCGCAGGTATAGGTCATTTCGCCGTACTCGGTGCAGGTGGCTTCCTTGGTGACCTTGCCCTCGTCCCAGGTGTGGCCGAGCTTATCAATTGCCTTGCCGTATGCAATCGTAGTCTTGCAGTCCTCGCAGTAAGTATCGCCGGTGTAGCCATCCTCAGTGCAGGTAGCCGCTTTTTCGTTGATGATCTTGGTGTGCTCGTGCTTGCACTCAGGAACAGGAACGGTGATGGAGCCGCCGACAATAGTGAAGACTACATAATCATCGGCTGCATTTGAGGTGGCCAGCTTATCCAGATTTGCAGTTACAGAATAGGTTTGGCCTGCCACGGCAGCATCTTTGAGTTTGAATCCTGCAGTGAAAAGGATACCGTTTTCTGTAACATCCTTAATGCTCATGAAGCCCACCAGAGCCGTATTCACGTTTCCATTAAAAATGCCAGTCGAAGCCAATGCACCCTCAGTAATGCTTACGAGCTCCAGCACGGTATCATCGTAGATGATTTCGGCATTGTAGCTTGCAAAGCCGGGATTGTCAGATACGGTGAAATTAACATAATAAATATCGTCCTCGCTGGCGAAGACTGCCATGGTCATACAGGAAATTGCCATGAGCACAACCAGAAGAATACAGGAAAATTTTTTCATGTTCATATACTCCTTTTCCTTGAATTATTGCTCAACAGGGAACACAGAAATCTCCTTAGTAGAATACTGGAGAATCAGCTTTGCGTCCTTTGCATTTACGGTTCCGTTTCCGTCAACATCGCAGACGGACAGATCCAGTTCCGTATCGTCGATCTCGCCAACGGAGTACTGAAGAACCAGCTTGGCATCCTTGGCATTTACCACGCCATTGCCGTCTGCATCGCCCCACAGGCCGGAGGTCTCGTAGGACAGATTCAGGGCATCGGCGATCTGGTTTGCAATGTACTGGTCACCGGCAGCGGAGGGATACAGGGCTGCAAACTGGGTGGCAATCAGCTGAATCAGATGGGAATTCTCCAGCAGGGTAGCTGTATTGCCGGTCTGCACATCCCGGGCATCCACATAGATGGCATTGCCGCTGATCATGGCATAGGCCAGACCGTGGACGGCAACGGCCTCCACCAGATAGTCCACATATTCGCCCAGTTCGATGATACCGTCACCGGTATCGAAGGAAACGTCGGACAGAGGATTGTACATACCAACGATGACCACAACGGCATCGGGGTTGATCTCATGGATGGCACCCACCAGCACGGGCATCTCCACGGCGTACTGCACCACGCTGAATGCCAGAGCATTGATCAGACCGGTATAATATGCGGAGGTATCCTCGGTCAGACCGGAATCCAGCAGCTCGGCCTTCAGCTCCTCCACAAGCTGCTCAATATAGGGAGCATACTCCTCGCCAACATACTGGGTCCAATCCACTTCGGTAGCGGCAAGGGCCTTGCTCAGGAAGGTAATATTGGAGTAGCCCAGAGTGATCAGGTCGGCATCAGCGACCTTGGCGGCCAGCTTGTTCAGATCCTTCAACTCATCGGCAACAGAGTTGCCAGTGGCAGCGTAGTTGGTGTAGGTGATAGCATTCTTGATACCATTGCTGGTGGCTTCCTCGTTCAGGTACTCCGCCAGGAGTTCCACATAGCCATCTGCAACAGCGGAGCCGTCGCCCAGAGCCACGTACTTGAAGTCCTCGTCAATGGTCAGATCGGCATGGGTGGACTGATAGAGCATGGTGTTGACGGTGGTCACGATCTTGTCCACCAGTTCGGTGAGCTCTTCCTCGCCGGTGGCGGCGATGGCTTCCAGAGCCTCCATCAGAT
Source organism: uncultured Lachnospiraceae bacterium (assembly GCA_964456045.1). Taxonomy (GTDB): domain Bacteria; phylum Bacillota; class Clostridia; order Oscillospirales; family CAG-272; genus DTU064. Next base: position 3,586 of record CAYWAD010000079.1, on the reverse strand, counting down.
CTTCCACGGCATCCTTAGAGCCGGAGAGGATCTCTTCCAGAGCGGCTTCGGCCTTGGCCAGTTCTTCGCTCAGATCGTTGAGATAAGCTTCCAGATCTTCGCTGAGCTCGCCGGAAATTTCTTCCAGACCGGCAATGGCTTCATTGGCGGCATCGGTCAGCTCCTTGAGCTGCTTTTCTGCCTCGGTCTTCAGGCTCTCAACGGCAGCGGTGAGCTGCTGTTCCACCTCGGCAACGGCATCTTCCAGCTCGGCACGGGCATCGGCGGCAGCCTTTTCCAGTGCTTCAATGGTCTCGGCATAGGCTGCTTCCACCTCGGCAACGGCCTGATCGTAGGCATCCTCGATCTGGTCAAGGACATCCTCAATTTCCGCCTTCACCTGCTCAAGCTTGGCGTTCACTTCGTCGATCTTAGCCTGAATTTCGGCAGCGGCCTCCTGGGCAGCCTCGCTCAGCTCCCTGTTCAGCTGCTCCAGCTCAGCCTCCAGCTCGGCCTTCTTTGCCTCCAGCTCGGCCAGCTTGGCATTGCAGGCGGCCTCCAGCTCGGCACACTTTCTTTCGGCTTCGGCCTTGATGGTTGCGGCAATGGCATTCAGCTCATTTTCGATGTCAGCCAGCTTGGCATTGCAGGCAGCCTCCAGCTCGGCCTTCTTTGCCTCGGCGTCAGCCTTGACGGCGGCGATCTCCTCGGCCAGCTTCTCTTCCAGCTCGGCCTTGGCAGCCTCCAGAGCTTCCCCGGCAGCAGCAACGGCACCGGCCAGAATTTCCTGAACATCCTCGGGCAGAGCGTTGTAGCACTCGGTCAGAACGGTGGAGACGGTCTCGTATACGGTGGTGACATCATCAACCAGCTTGGTGACCAGTGCATCCACATCCTCTGCCAGCTCATTGGCAACGCCCATGGCCAGCTCCAGCGCCTCGGCGGTGGAGAGGACTGCATTGCGGGCGGTGTCAAAAATTTCCAGGAAGGCATCCACAGCCTGCTCGGGGTCAGCGTTGGTCAGAATGTCGTACACATTCTCGATCAGCTCTTTCAGGGTAGCGGCAGACTCCGCCACGTCCTGCAGGACGCTTTCCAGCTCCTTGACGGAGTCGACCACATCGTTGGCAGCGTCCATAATTTCGGAGATTTCCGTCTCCACATCCCGGATGAGGGACTTCACATTTTCGATGGTGGCTTCGATTTCGGCAATGGCAGCCTCCAGCTCGGCCTTGGCAGCCTCATAAGTATCCAGAGCGGTGCCCACCTGCTGGGCAATGAGCTGCTCCAGCTCGGCCTTCCTGGCCTCCAGCTCGGCATTCAGAGCCTCCAGCTGGGCAATCAGGGCAGCCTTCTGGTCATTCAGGCTCTTGACAGCGGCCTCGATGGCAGGCAGAGCCTGGCCGGTATAGTATTCGTACCGGGCGGTCAGCATGGCCTCCAGCTCCTCGATGGAGGTCTCCACTGCGTCCACATAGCCGTATTCGACCCACTGTTCCCAAACCTGAGCAGCAACCTCAGGGCCGTAGGTCTGTACCAGCTTGTACAGCTCATCCATCAGAGCTTCCACATTTTCCAGAGTCTGATCCTGAGCGGTGTGGCCGGTTTCGTAAGCGGCGATGACGGAAGCAGCAATGTTGTCATGGCCGGAGGGGGTAGGATGCACACTCATACCGTTGCCCACCTTAAACAGAGCATAGATTTTCATCATGCCCATCAGCTCGTCCGTTGAAGTCAGATAGCTCGCCAGAGATTCACGAACAGTGACGTAGCTGTTCTTGTCCAGCTGAACACCAGCAAACACGCCTGCAAGGGCGCTCAGATCTGCAATCTTTTCCAGCGCGGACAGGGGAATGTCCAGCGTATCGGTGCTTGCTGCGGTGGCATCCTCAATGGCCAGATAAACGGCACAGGATATAGAGTAGTCATTGTAGGGTGTATTATTAACGACAACACAGCTGTTCTTCTCGAATTCCTGCACCTGTGCAAGGGTGATCTTCGGCAGGCCACTGGTGTAGCCGAATGCCTGACCGATCATCGTGCGCAGAGAATCATTGTAAGCCTTGATGTTGCGGTCACGGACAGTGGTACCGGAAAGGCGGCCACTATCAATATTCCCCCACTGTGCTTCTTTCAGTGCAGCAAACTGCTGGCTGATAAACAAAGGATTGGGTTGCTGAGCATAGTAGAAGGTTGCATCCTCCCACTGACCAGCCAGCTGCATCACGGCAGGCAGACCAGCCATATAGGCATTCAGTATGGAGAACATACCATCCATGATGTCACCCACGGGGATGTACTCGCCATTGTCCATGGTGACCTTCATGCCGTAAGTGGTGTTCATCAGGCCTACCAGAACAATCTCCACATCGGGGTTCATTTCCACGATGGCATTCAGAGCACCCTTGTAGTTGAAGATGTAACCGGCGGTGGTGTAGGCCAGCAAATTGCAGATTTCCGTCAGGTTATACTGCGCCCACAGGTCATCGGGGACATAGTTCTTCAGTTCTTCCACCAGATGGTCATAGACCTCCTGTACCAGTGCCTGTTGCTCGGCATCCAGGCCGGAGTAGTCAAGAGCATCCTGCAGAGTCATCTTGCTGTTCTCACTCATGGAGCTGCCCAGAACGCCCAGTGCATCGGTAATACGCTGAAGCAGATAGGCGCCGAACTCAGCATTGCCCACGCACATGGTGATAACATCTGCATCGGTAATGGCACTCTGGACATGGGCTTTCACCCTTTCATCCGCACGCTTATAGGTCTTGCCTACGTAAGAACGCCAGCCGGTCCAGTTGTCATCGGGTTCGTCACGACCATCCAGCAAAAACCACAGATCGCCCGTCAGCATGGCAGAGGGTGCCAGTTTGGTATGGTTGACCTGATAACCCTGACTTTCCAAGTACTCCTCAAACTGCAGAGGGTAGGCACCTTCGCCGTACATTCCTGTGCCTTCAATGAAGTTGTACTCGTCTAGGTCATCGCTATCCTGATTATAGCCCAAAAAGCCATAACCATTGGTCATGGAATCGCCAATGGAAACATAATTGATGGTTTTTGTTTCCTCAACTTCGGTTGCGAACGCTACGGCAGGAACAAAGCCCGCTATCATGCAGCACACAAGCAGCATGGCAATGCCCGACCGAAGCTTCCTTGAAAGCTTTTCTTTCATAGTTACCTCCATTTTTCCGGGGACACTTTCCAGGTTGCTGCTGGATGTCCCCTTTTTATACATCACACTATTTATCAATAGTGAAAATGCCCCTTGAATTTGCCCCGTTGGCCACGTAGGGCACGACTTCCCAGACGTGCCTTTCTATCCGGGGGATTGCACCTAAAGGTATTCCCTTTGGTCACCACACCAGTGTGCTCACTGGTTCGCAATGACAGGTTAATGAGGTTCGCAGTGTCCTACACCACACCCGCCCCTTTGAGGCAATGTCGTCAGCTTAGGCGCACCCATAGCCTCCCCTGTGTAAGGGGAGGTGGGCGAAATCTTCGATTTCGCTCGGAGGGGTTGTGCGGAGTAACGCCGGTTGTTCATAAACCTACGGCGAATTCGTAATTTCTACGTTTACAATCCCTCAGTCAGCTTCGCTGACAGCTC
>CAYWAD010000078.1:0-6798 GCA_964456045.1 uncultured Lachnospiraceae bacterium | reverse complement strand
CGCCGAGCAGCTTCATACGCGAAACATTCGGCGCCTGCTTTGCTATATCGACCTCGCCCATATAAATATCGCATTCAAGTCCGAAATATGCCGCCGCCGTTGCAAGCGCGACGCCGTGCTGCCCGGCTCCGGTTTCTGCAATGAGCTTTTTCTTGCCCATAAACTGTGCGAGCAGTCCCTCTCCCATACAATGATTCAGCTTATGTGCGCCGGTATGGTTGAGATCCTCGCGCTTTAGGTATATTTGGCAACGTCCGATGAGGTTCGAGAGGCGCTCGCAATGGTAGACCGGTGTCGGTCTGCCTTGAAATTCACGTCGAATACGTCTCAGCTCGTTGATAAATTTTGCGCTGTTGCAGATGGTTTCGTAGGCTTCGTTTATTTCCTCGAACGCCGGCACAAGCTCCGGCGGAAGAAACGCGCCGCCGTGATTGCCGTAATATCCGTTTTTATCGGGGTACTGTTGAATATAATTATCAAAATCCTTATAGTTGGCTTTCATTTTAATTTATCCTTTCGCGATTTTTATTTTAAGTAACCTGGCAAAATCAAACTTCGTTTTGCCATCGCGATTTAACTCCGCCGATCAAAATTTTCATACATTCCGTTCCTTTTATGATTTATATACGGGTACAAAAAAAGCCTCCGTCCCGATTTACAGGACGGAGGCAAAAGCTCCGCGGTGCCACCTGAATTGAAAATTCGAAAATTTCCCTCTTTAGTAAGATACAAACATATCTCAGCAGTACGGTAACGGTCTGCTCCCGTCGGCACATACTCGGAAAAAGCCTTTCTCTGCCGCCCTCACGAGTCCATTCGCCCTGCATCCCCCAACGGCATTCTCACCATCGACCGCTCTCTTTATGGCTTAGGCACGGTTACTACTCTCGTTCATCGGTTTTAGTTTTGATTATTATACTATTTCCCGAAACCGATGTCAATAGATTTCAGTCGAATAACTAAAAAAGAACCGCGAAAACGCGGTTCTTTTTTATTAAAAGTTATCAATCAAGCCAGAGAAGCTGAATGAGATTACCGTTATAGTATGCGTAAGCAACGTCTTTATAGATGTAAACCTCGGAGGTTGCCCAAACATTATTCTCCATGCCTATTGCGGTAGTCATATTGTTATTGGTTTTCGATCCGCCAACGATTGTCTGGAATCCGCCTGCGCCGCTCCAGCCGCCGAAGTTATAATTAACGTAGTCGCTGTCGGAACTGTAGCCCCACACGATCGCCCAACCTTCGCTTGTTGCGCTCGTACCGCCCGTTCTCATTACATCTATCTTGATCTTGTAGCCTTCGCAATCCGCCGGAATATTGACGCCGCTAAACGCGAGGATAGCACCGTAGAGAGATACGGAGCCGTCATAAGCAAGAACCTTATTGTCAAGCTCGTTGCCATCGGCATCCTTTTCTTTTCTGACAACCCAGTCACCCTCGGTATATGTATAGTTGCCGCCGTTACGGTTACCGAAAGTGCAATTTGATATAAAATCATTTGCATTTTCAAAATCCTGAGAGTAATATACCTCTCCCGTTACGGCATCTACGATCTCAACATTGTCGATAACGAACGAAGAATTCCACTGACCGAAGCCGAAGTTGCCCTTAACAAGATCAAGATCGCTCTTTTCGGATGAGAGTCTCATGATCTCGTCGCCGTTGACGTAAATGTAGACATTCTTTGCGGCAATATTAAGAGATACGGGAACCCATTCACCAACGGGAGTTGAAAGAGCGAGCGAGGAAATGATTTCTTCGCTGCCGTTCTTAGCCTCCGCAAGTTCAAGCTTACCGGATGAAACCTTAAGCACATAGTAATTCTTTTCGTCCTTGACACAGAAATAAACGTAAGCAACTTCTGTTTCGTCGGCAAGCTTTACCTTAACGTTGAAGCGATACGGTCCCCAAGCGGAGTTACCCATAAGGAGCATTGCGCCCTCGGAGCCTTCCGCGGAGAAAGTAAGTTGCTTATTTTCTTCGTCGAGATCATCGGCACCGACTGTCCAATCAGCGAGATTAGGCGTCCAATTTCCGTTCGGTGCGGTAAATCCCGTGAAAACGAGGGGATTAAGCTCGGTTATATCGGTGAATTCTTCGAAAATGATGTCTTTTTTATCAGAAGAAACCACTCTGAAGTTATCGAAATCAACGCCGGCTTTGTTAGCACCGATACCGACCATACCGGTATACTGTGCATCGGCATTTGCGACATAATCCTTGAAATAAATCGTAGGAAGTCCGTTTTCACCTATTTCAAGTTCCGTTGTTTCGTTTGATGACGTATCGGACGTGTTTGCCCCACCGTTTGTTCCCACAGGACCGGCTGTATCCGGATTAGGGATATCGGGTTCATCGCCGCAGCTTGAAAGCGCGATCACGGGCACGAGCATAAGCACTGCAAGAACGATTGAAAGCAATCTTTTCTTCATTTTTCAGGTCCTTTCGATAAACAATATAAATTTGTGCACTTGTCACATTTGAATTATAACATTCCAATTTATATATGTCAACAACTTCCAAAGTTTTTTTATTAAGCTTGCTTAATTATTCGTAAATCGCCCAAACAACAGCGTCGGATGCAGGCATTGTGAATTCCGTTTCACGGGAATTTGCATCCGCAAGTTTACCTGCGCTTGCTTCCCATCTTACAAACGTCTTACCGTCAAGCGTTGCGGGAGCGGAAAGTTCTGCAACAGCACCGGAAACAAGCACAGCACCGTTTTCGCTTCCGTTTACCGTACCGTTATGAATAAAGAGCACGTTTCCGCTTTCTTCGCTGACATCGGTAACATAGAATTTACTTGCGCTGTCAGCGGAAAGGATAACCTCTGTTCCGTTATCGGGATCACCGTTTACAAAGAGTTTTCTGCCGTCGCAGCCGATCGTTGCAAGTCCTGTTTCATCTACAACAAGCTCGAATTCCGTCGGATTTTCGGGAACGGAAGCTTCATCAAGAGAAGCAGCGGCATATACATGGTCGTCAACCATATAAAGATAACCGTCACGCACGTTGTTGATGTAAACATAATAAGTTGTAACATGATCCTTTTCTACGGGATCTTTTCCGGGAACAAGCTCGAAATTATATGTCATAGAGCCTGCGGAATCGGGGTAATCCGCCATGAAGTCCCACCACAAGCCCACGCCTGTGCTTGTTGCGCTTACGTCAAGAATATACTCGGCGTCTCTGTAAAGGAACTTATATGTTGCTGCGGTGTCAATCCCCAAGAAGCCGATTGCTTCGGGATAATTAAACGTATACTTTACATCGCCGTAATCGGGAGCTTCCTCTGTTGCAAGTCCCGTGATTGTAACGGTATCGGGGACAGGCGTCCAAGCACCGTCAAGATCCGTATAAGGATATATTTTCGCGAAGAAGTTATATGTAACTATGTCGTAATTGTAGAGTTCTTCTCTTGTATTGATCGGACCGCGAACGCCGTCCCATGTATCGGACGCGTTGGATTCATTCATTACGTTGAACCAAATTGCGGACATTGTAGCAAAGAATTCATCGGAATTCGAAATTGCATAGGAATCGGGCCAGAGGCCTGCAGCAACGGCATGACGATATACCATTTGGAATTCGTTTGCAAGGCTCTGATCCGCCATCATATCAATACCTGCGATCTTGATGCCGTGTGCGAACTCGTGAACAAGGATGCACTCATTGACATAAGCCGTTGTATAGGATTTATCGGGAGTTGTATCGGAGCGCCAATGCCATACATTGGACTCTGTGATACTGCTTGTGATGCCGCCGAATCCTTCGACATAGAGCATGGATTTATCGTATCCGCCTCTGTGTTCGGGGATGTAGTACGCGTGCTCACCCTTGCCGAAAACAGCAAGCTTTGCTCCGCCGGCTACCATCTGCTCCGCGATTTCGGGAGACGAAGAAAGGAGCGTATCAACGATTTCAGCCGCGCGCTTAACGGTTTCTTCGCCCTGAATCAAGGCTCTGCTTCCGTATACGGGAACTCCGCACTCGGAAACGTATTCATACTGATAATAAGGCTCATAGGGCACGTCATAAACCACGCCTCCGTATACAAGCTTTAGGTCTGCGTCGTCCTCGACGGGCTCTGCAAGCTCAAGAGTAAGCAGATTATCAAAGAAGATCGCTCCACCGTAGCCGTAGTCGAGATTAAATGAAAGCTTATCTTCTCCGTCGGAGGTTACGGTAAACTTCAAAGCTTTCGGATCGCTTCCGGAATAATCGTTTGAATAATAAACTTCGATGTCGGTAGCATTGATTCTGCGCACAGATTCGATGTAGGTTTCGGTTTTTCCGCTATCACCTTCATCTTTCGCTGTGGACTCAACGGTATCGCCGGCATCCGTATCGGAATCTTCGGTTTCTCCGTCACCGCAAGCGGTAAAGGGAATCAACACAAGCAACATTGCCATAATCAACACGAGCATTTTTAATGTTTTTTTCATAAACTATGTCTCCTTCCATAGACGGGGGTTAATACAATCATACCAAAACGTTAGCCGTTTTTCAATAGATTATTAAAAGTTTATTAAATTTTTCGTGTTATCGAGAGGGCTTTTTGCAATAAAGATATTTATTGAATTCCGCGCCGATAAGAAGAATATACATTATCATATATATCCAAATCATCAGTATCATAATCACACCCAAGCTTCCGTAAATTGTCGGCATTGACGAAAAATTTGCAATAAAAAGTGAGAAAAGATAGGAATACACTATCCATCCTAAGGCGGCAAGCGCCGCACCGGGAAGATGACGGCGGTACGATTTCATTCCTGCGGAGGACGGTGTAAACGCTCGCAAAGCAAAGGCGAACACAAGCACGAGAATTGCGGTGAAAAAGATCGGGAACAGTTTCACGGTTACGCTTGCGATTCCGTGAAGCGAGGGAATGAACTTTTCAAGCAGATTCACAAGAGCGTCTCCAAAGACGAAAAAGACAAGAACCGCTATGATCAAAACAACAAACACGGCGGTGAAGATAAGTCCCGTCAATGATTCGCGAAAGAACGAGTCCGGGGCTTCGCCGTAAACCGATCTCACGCCTCGGCGTGCGGCACGTATCCCCTTCGACGCGCTCCAAAACGTCGCAATGACAGAAAACGAAAGCCCCATCGGTTTTTTTACGATTGCAAGGATGGCGGTCTCTACGTATTCGCCTATAACGCCCGGAATATAGGTCGTAACGAGCGAAAGATAATAGTCAACATTTTTATCGACTACATACCCGGCGACGGTCACGGTAAGCATCAAAAACGGCACTGCCGAAAGTATGATAAAAAATGCGGTCTCCGCGGCGTAAACTCCGACGCGATCCATTTGTATCATTTCAAAAACAGCGAAAATTCTTTTTTTCAATTTGCCGAAAGGAATTATTAAAGTTGGTTTCATTGCAGTCTCCTTTGTGCCCGGAATATGTCAAGCAACATGTGTTTTTGGCGATATTATGCACTTGCACAACATTCGATTTGAGAAAAATTCGGTAAATATCTTCATTCAAAGGTGTTTTATAAACAATTTGTTAACAATTACGCGGTAAAATGAGGTATAATATCATTGTATATAAATTATATTATTGAGCAACGGAAAGAATATTATGAAAAACAAAAAAGCCTTATATATTGTACTTTTATTTCTTGCAATCACGGCAGCGCTCTCGTTCACCGCGATCAGAACCATCGCTCTTATTGACGAATTTGAAGTTTCCGTCGGCTATTATGCGCACGACGCCGTTTTCCCCTCCGTATTTACTTGGGGGGCGGTAGCCGTCGTTGCGATAATTTTCATTGTCACGTTTATTATAAGGCGTGCGCTCGATTCTGTCAATCAAGAGTCTGAATCCGGAGCGATTATTTTTTCAGCGGCGCTGATGTCGTTTATGATAATCGCGGTTTTGATCTCTGACATTTTCGCGCTTGACGGACTTCCCGACACCTTTACGCTTTTGTCTATGATATTTGCGTTCCCGGCGGCGCTTTACCCGTTGATCGGAGTTGCGATTCCCATAAAGTCAAAGAACGGGAAAATTCTTCTTTCCGCGTTTTTGATGCTATGGCTCTTTGCAGTCACCTTGAACATTTATTTTGCGGACGGCGTTGCCATCAACAATCCCAACCGCACCCTTGAGCTTACGACGATCGCCTGCTATCTCTTATTCTTTGTCAACGAATGCAGATACAATGTCGGCACGGCAAAAGGCTGGAGCTACATCGCATTCGGTCTTTCGTCCGTTGTCGTCGGCGGACTTTACTCTCTGCCCAACATCATTCTCGCACTGATGAACTCCTATCCCGACACACTCGATTTCACGTTTGAGCTTATTCTCTGCGTCATTTGGCTCTACGCTCTCATGCGTATGTGCGTTCACTCCGGCGATCTTGACGAGATAGCCGAAGCGGAGGAAGAAGAAGCCGATGTCTACGACGAAGAACCTGAACAGACAAGCGAAACCGAAGTTTCGAACGAACCAAGTAACGCGGACGAGGAAGCGAAAAAAGGTGAGGAAAGCGCAGACAAGGCAAGCGAAGAAATTGATATTCTCGCGGAAATCACACCGCTGACGAAGGCCGAACAAATCAAAGAAACTCAAGAATAAACACTAAATCAACAAAAGGAGATACATCGTTATGTCAGAACAAAACATTTTTGACACGGCTACCCCCACTCTAACTCTCGGCGCAACCGAAAGCGCACCTGCTGTTCCTTCAATCGATACAACCGTCACCACGGAAGCGCCCACGCAGATCGACGACAGCATGCTCACCGAAGAAGAAAAGAAAATCGTTGATGAGTTT
>CAYWAD010000077.1:0-7014 GCA_964456045.1 uncultured Lachnospiraceae bacterium | reverse complement strand
CAAGCTTGCCGCATGAAACGCCGACGTATTTGTTTTCGGCTTCCTTGGAAATTTCAATCAGCTCTTGCGAGGTCAAGCTTATGCCGTTGAGGAGACAAAGTGCCGAAAGAAATGTAATAATTACGGCTGCCGATGAGGAAAGTCCGCCGATGGGCAGCTCACCGTCCAAAACGGCGCAAAGCCCTACGCGAAGCGGGTATCTGCTACCGAGAGCGATAGTCGCGCCGCGAAGATGATCTGCCCAGTCGTCCTCTTTTTCCGTCGGCACTCCGTTAACGTGCCACTGTGCGCGTTTCGGGAACTGAAGCGACTGAATTTCCACGACACCGTTCATTTTCGGACCGTATGCGATGTGGATGCCTTTGTCGATGGCGAAACCCGTTATTTTGCCGAGCTGATGATCGCTGTGCGCTCCGAGAGGGCAAACTCTGTACGGTGTAAAAGTCGTATGCGGAGGAGCCTTGTGATAGATTTGTTCGAATTTTACTTGTGCGTTTGTGTACATTTATAGCTCCGAAAAAATGGGTTTAATTAAAGCAGTTTTTGACTGTTTCGATGATTTTATCCTGTTCGTACGCTGTCATTTTATTGTCGCTCGGCAGGCAGAGACCGCGACTGAAAATGTCTGAACCGACGTCGAAGGTTTGACGTTCGAAGCGTCCCGAAGCGGTCACGAAGTCGTTTTTTCGGTAGAGAGGCTGCAAATGCATGGGCTTCCAGATCGGCCTGCCTTCTGCATTGAGATTTGCGATCGCCTCCAGGATCTCGGTAGGACAGGATTTACCCTTTTCGGGCTCGAAATGAGCGGTTAAATCGTCCCTGACCTGACGGCACATATAATCGCTGTCGATCGTGAACGCGGAAAGCCAGTAGTTGGGCACCGTGCCGTCCGTGATGGGATTCATTACGACGGGAAGCTCACGAAATGCATCGCGGTATCGTTCGTAGATTGCCCTTTTTTGTGCGATATGCTCGTCCAAATATGGGTACTGACCTCTGATGACTCCGGCAACAACATTGCTCATGCGGTAGTTGTAGCCGACCTCCTCGTGCTGATACCAAGGCGCGGCTTCTCTCGCCTGCGTTGACCATTTGCGTATTTTGTTCGCAACTTCAAGATCATTTGTCAAAAACGAACCGCCGGAGGAGCCGGTGATGATCTTGTTGCCGTTGTAACTGAGCGCGGAGCAGTCACCGAACGAGCCGCATTTTTGACCGAGTACAGTCGCTCCGAGCGCTTCCGCAGCGTCCTCTATGAGCAGTGCGCCGTGTCGCGCGCAGATGTCCTTTATAATGTCCATACGTCCGGGGAAGCCGTAAAGTTCGGCGGACACAACAAGCTTTACATCGGGATAAAGCTCAAACGCTTTTTCAAGCGCGATCGGGTCCATGTTCCACGAGCTTGCTTCGGTGTCGATGAAGATCGGCGTTCCGCCCTCGTAAATGACGGGATTGACCGTCGCACTGAACGTAACGTCCGAGCAGAAAACGCGTTTGCCTGCGAGCGTGCCTTTGCCCGCTTCCGGCTTGCCGTAAAGTTTTTCGCCTGCGATCTTGACGCAAAGATGAAGCGCCGCCGTGCCCGACGAAAGCGCGACCGAGTGCTTCATACCGACCTTTTCGGCTGTGATGCGCTCGACTTCGTTTATGTTTTCACCTATCGTGGACATCCAGTTGGTGTCGAAGGCTTCTTTCATATATTTCAGCTCGTCACCGTGCATTGTCGGTGAAGATAAATAAACTTTTTTTTCAAAAGGAATCATGGGTAATACCTTGCCGTTTTCATAAAAGTTTTGCCGTTTTTTGTGACTGTGTATATTCCATTGTATTGTATCAAAAAAGCTTTGATTTGTCAACAATTGTAAAAATACAAGTCGCGAAAAGGATGTTTTTCTTCAACAAAACGCAAATTCGACGATAAATTTGTTGACGATGAAAAAACTGTATGTTATAATCCTATAATGTATTATTAGTTCTTATATTATTATGAAGTGATTTGAAAAAGTTGGCAAATCAACTCCGTGAAACGGAGAAAGGAATAAAAGTGAAACAAAAGAAGCTTTCTTTGTCATTGGTGATTATCTTTTTGTCGATAATTGTGATTGCGGTGTATGTTTTTTATTCGTCTCGGAAAGAGGATTCGACGGCGCCGACGATTACCGTTGACGACGGACTTTTGACACTGTCCGTAAACGATGACGAAAATCTGCTCTTGACGGGCGTTACGGCTTATGATGACGCAGACGGAGACGTTACTGCTTCGTTGATCGTCGAAAGCGTGTACGGCATATCCGTTGACGGCAGTGTTACCGTCCGCTATGCGGCGTTTGACAGTGCGGGAAATGTTGCTTCGGCGGAGCGCACGGTCATTTACAGCGACTATGAAAGCCCGAAAATAACGCTTACCACCCCTCTTGTTTTCGAATACGGCTCAAACTTTGATGTGTTTGATTGCGTCACAGCCTACGACGTATTTGACGGGGACATCACTCGCAGAATCAAGGCGACTATGCTTTCCGAAGGCTCAAGCGTGTCTGCGGTGGGAGTCCACGAGGTGCAGTTCCGTATTTCGAATTCGGTCGGTGATTCCGTGCAGCTTGTTTTGCCTGTTGAGGTGTACCCGGAAGATACGTATAACGCCAAGTTAGGCTTGTCCGAAGCAATCGTTTATCTGCCGGTCGGATCGCAGTTTGACGAATATTCGTATCTTACCGAATTCAAGAGTGTGTACGAGAAAATCTCACTTGCGGACGGCGTTCCGGCGGATATTGAACTTACGATCGACAGCACATTGAACGCCGATGAAGCCGGCGTGTATACCGTTTCCTATACGGCGATAAAAAATGTCAATGACAGAACTTATATCGCTTATACAAAGCTGATCGTTGTTGTTGAAGGAGGAAATGACAATGGATAAGACCAAGGCGTTCAATTCGGAAAATACGGATGCGACTTTGAGCTTTGACCCGTTTGTTATTTTAATTGATCTTTACAAGAGCATCGCGCTGCTTTTGGCGATTATGATACTTGTTTTTGTCGGTGCGTATATTTATGTCGATACTTCGTATGTGCCCGAATACAAAACGAGCACGACGCTTGTTATAACAACGCGCGACAGCAGCTCGACGGTGTATTCGAACCTGAGCGCTACGTCGAATATCGCGACGGTTTTCGAGGCGCTTCTCAACAGTTCGATACTTCAAAGTAAGGTGCTTGAGGAGGTGGGACTCGATTCGTTTGACGGAAGAATCTACGCTTCGAGAATAAGCGAAACAAACCTGCTTACCGTAAGTGTAACCGATAACGATCCGCGTGTTTCGTTCCTTGTAATCAAGGCGCTCATCGAAAATCATGGCATTGTTACCGAGGACGTTATCGGCGACGTTGTTGTTGAGGTGCTTGAATCCGCATCTGTGCCGATGTCCCCGTCCAACTCCGCCAACGCGCTTCGTAAGGCTGCGAAAGCGGCTATTTTGGCATTTGCGGTTTCCGCCGCGCTTGTGTGCGTGCACTCGTTTTTGAATGATACGATCCGAAGCAGACGCGAAGCTGAGAAAAAGCTCGATTGCTACTGCCTCGGCGAGATTGGTCACGAGAAAAAGCCGAAGGTGCGTAAGCTGTTCGGCAGAAAGAATAAATCCGGCATACTCATAACAAATCCCACCGTCAGCTTGTCTTTTACCGAGTCGATAAGGAAAATTTGCCGCAAAACCGAGCAGGCACTTGAGCACGGCAGAGTTGTGATGGTTACGAGCGTTACGGAAAACGAAGGCAAATCAACGATCGCGGTAAATCTTGCGCTTGCTATGGCAAAAAAGCATGACCGCGTTCTGCTCATTGATATGGATTTGAGAAAGCCCGCGTGTTTCAAGCTTCTCGAAAAGCAGGTCGGAGCCGTTGACACGGCGGCGATACTCGCTTCAAGCGCCGATTTCGGACGTGCCGTTCAAAAAGAACCGATAACGGGTCTTTATGTATTGCTTTCTAAAAACGCCGCGAATAAAGCAGAAAATTTGCTCTCGCACAATGCTGTTGAAAGGCTTCTTGAGGAAGCAAAAAAATACTTCAAATACATCATCATCGATATGCCTCCGATGTCGGCGGCGATGGATTCCGAGATCGTCATGGAACATGCGGACGCGTCGATTTTGGTTGTAAGACAGAACGGAATTAAGACAAGCGTTGCCGCAAAAGCGGTTGACGTGCTTCATGCCGGTAAAGCAAAACTTATCGGATGCGTTGTCAACAATGTGGTTACGTCATCGTCTTTTTTTAACGGAAGGGAAAAAAGACACAGCTATGACGCTTACAGTCGTTACAGTCGCTATTCCGGATCGGGAAAAAGCTCGTCAAAGGGCTGATGAGGTGAACTATGGAAAACAATGAAAATAAAATTGACCTTGTGTCATATATTGCTTCCACGCTCCGCACCTTTTTTCGGATGAAGTTTATTGCCGTTGCGGCGCTGATAATCGGCGCGCTTGCAATGGTGGCGTATTCGCAAATAAACTACGAGCCCGTTTATGAGGTATCGACCTCATTTACGGTCAAAATTGTTAATCCGCTTTATGCGAGCGTGTCCGGCTACAATCAGCAAGCGGCGGAGCAACTGGAAAAGACTTTCCCATATATTCTTTCGAGTAACGCACTTAAAACCGCGGTAAAAGAGAAGCTTGACGTTGATTCGCTGCCGTCCGTTTCTGCGTCTGTTACAACAGGAACAAACGTGTTCACGCTTAAAGTTCGCGGTTCGGATCCGGAATATATATATAAAGTGCTTTCAACGGTAATCGATTGCTATCCGAGCGTTGCGGAATACGTCGTAGGCCCCACTCAGATGATACTTATAAAAGAAGCCGTTATGCCTACGTCGCCTGTCAACTCGATAAATTACGTACGTTCCGCTGTTTACGGCGGCGTGCTCGGAGTTTTGCTTGTGGTGGCGATCGCGATGATTGTTGCGCTTGCGAAAAACACGGTCACGGACGAGGAATCTATCAGACGGCTTATCAATGTTCCTTATCTCGGTTCGGTGCCTGCAATCAAAAAGGTCGGCAAGGACAAGTGCCCGATGATTACGGACAATGACCGTAAGCAGGGATTTGCGGATTCGGTGAATATGACGCGTGTTCGTCTCGAACGCGAGCTTGAAGCGAAGAAAAAGAAGGTCGTTTTGGTGTCCAGCGCGCTGTCCGGAGAGGGAAAAACGACTTTTGCGGTCAATCTTGCGATGTCGTCTGCTCAGCACGGCAAACGAGTGTTGGTTATTGACTGCGATTTGCGTAATCCGTCCGCTTCCGAGATTTTGGGTGCGAAAAACGAGCCGGGACTTGCGGAATATCTTGAAAAGAAGCAGCCGATGCAGTCGATCATCAAAATGTCCGGAACGAAAAATATGTTTGTTATCGGCGCCGGAAAAGCGTCGAGCGAAAGCACGATTGAGCTTTTGTCAAAGCCCGATTTCAGAGCGTTGACGGAGGCATGCAAGAGTGTTTTCGATCTGATCCTGCTTGACACACCGCCTTGCGGTGTGCTTACGGACGCTTGCGACATGGCTTCTGCGGCAGATGGAGCCGTTATGGTGGTTCGAAGTGATTATGCTACGAAAAGTCAAATTTCGGACAGCGTTTCGGCTTTGAGCGGAAACAGGCTTGATATTGTCGGCTGTGTTATCAACGGCACAAAGCGTAACGACGGCTACGGTTATTACAGCTACGGCAGATACGGCTACTCAAGCCGTCAGTACGGTGAATAAGAATAACATTCGGATAAAAAACAGGCGCGACCAAACGGTCACGCCTGTTTTTTTATTCACATATAAGCGAAAGCTCGCCTGTGCTGCTTCGAATCAGCACACCGTTCAATTCAAAACAGCCGGAACTGTCAGGTGTGACATCGAAAATTTCCGTTTTCAGAAGAACGTTGCCGTTTTTATCGTTGAAAACAAGCTGAAATCTGTCGGCTCCGGACGTGTCGGAATAAAAAACAACTTCCCTAAGCGGGTAGCGGTCGGCATCGGAAACTGTTGTTGCTTCAATCAACTGATCATCCGAATAAATTACAAGTTGAGCACTGTAAATATCCGATACTTTATCGGATATTTCGATGTTTATATCTAATGCGAATTCTTGTAGCATTTCCGAGTAATTAGGGGCGTTGAACATAAAAATATTGCCTGCAACAACAGCTAAAACTATCAAAATCAACGGGATGATTATGATTAAAATGAGGATAGTGCTGAGTGCGCGATCTGTCGGTTTGGAATTTAAGCTCGGAGATAGACGATTTTCTTCCGGAATCTGCTCGCCGCAAAACGGACAAGTGTCCCATCCTGCCTCAAGGGCATTTCCGCAAGATGTGCATTTTGCTTTCAGCGGCTCGGAGCAATACGGACACACAAAGTAACTTTTGTCTACCTTGCTGTCGCAAGACGGGCATTTCAAGCTTGTTATTTCGCGTCCGTTTCTTACGATGAGATAAATTATAAACCCGATATATCCGGGAGTGAGGAAAGTAACGATCGTCCAAAGTGAAGGGGACATATCGCGCCGTTTTGCGTCGCGGTAAACGTATATGCATATCGCCGCCGTTATTCCCAAGCTGAAAAGCAAAACGATTATTGCTATGACAATGATTGTCAGTACAGGCATAAATCAAACCTCCTTTTTGTTTCTTCGGTAGCTTTTTACCGAGCGCTTGCGCGACAAAACAAATGCGTATAATATGAGCGTTCCGCCGATTATAAAGTATGTGGGAGCGATGAGCGAAAGAAGACCCAATGATCGGAAACTTCTGATGCAAGCGGCACAAAAGATTAGCATTGCGATAAGCGTCAACACCGTACCGACCGCAACGACGAAAATGCTGCGCCGTAAATGTCTTGCGTCGGCAAGTTTGCGTAAGTACGATTCCGTGATTACGGGTGGTGTATGCGCTTCAAAATCAAAATTTTTCATCGTTAAGGACTCCTTTCAGCTTTCTTTTTGCCGCAGACAGACGCGATTTAACTGTCCC
>CAYWAD010000076.1:4389-7148 GCA_964456045.1 uncultured Lachnospiraceae bacterium | reverse complement strand
AGAGGTACACCATGACAGAACGCAAGCTTTTCTGCGACGGTTGGAGCTTCCGCGAAGCTCCGCTCGATACTCCTTACGAGGTTGCTATTTCCGGAGATTTCACTCCGGTTGAGATTCCTCACGACTATATGATATACGATGTAAACGCTCTTTACCGCAACGGCGAGGGCTGGTACAAGCGTATACTTAATCACAAGCCGGACGGAAAGCTCCGCATTCTCCGCTTCGAGGGTGTGTATATGAATGCAACCGTATTCGTCAACGGCGAAGCCGTTTTCGAATGGAAATACGGATATTCCACTTTCGAAGCGGACATCACCTCCCACCTTCGCGAAGGCGAAAACCTGATCGCGGTTCGCTGCGTTTACCGTGATCCGAACACACGTTGGTATTCCGGCGCCGGAATATATCGTCGCGTTTGGCTCATAACCGCGGATGAGGCTCGTCTGCCCTCTGACGGTGTATATATATCGGCAATCAAGAACGATAACGGTTGGAACGTCCACGTTGACACGGAAAAGCTCGGCGCAGGCGAGATCAAAAATACGATTCTCGATGCTGACGGCAATGAAATCGCCTCCGCAGACGGCACATCTTCAGTCATCCATATCGATTCTCCGCGTCTTTGGGATCCCGACGATCCGTATCTTTACACGATGCGGACGGATTTTTTCGCGGACGGCAAGCTTATCGACCGCGCCGAAAACAAATTCGGCTTCAGAACCGCCGTATTTGACCGCAACCGCGGCTTCCTCCTTAACGGACGTCCCTACAAGCTTCACGGCGTTTGCGAGCATCACGATAACGGCGCACTCGGCACCGCGATCAACCCCTACGCCCTCAGAAGAAAGATCGAAAAGCTTAAAACGATGGGCGTCAATTCTATCAGAACCTCACACAATATGCCCGCAGTCGAGCTTGTTGAGCTTTGCGACGAAATGGGCATCGTAATCATCGACGAAGCATTCGATATGTGGGAATACCACAAGACCGAGCATGACTACGCCGAATTCTTCAAAGATTGGTACCGTCGCGACGTTGAATCTTGGATCAAGCGCGACAGAAACCACCCCTGCGTCATTATGTGGAGCATCGGTAACGAGATCGGTGACACAACAAAACGCCGCGGATTTGAAGTCACAGCCGAACTCGCATCCGAAGTACGCCTTTATGATCCGAGAAGAAATGCCGCCGTCACGATCGGCTCGAACCACATGAGATCCGATTGGGCACAAAAATGCGCTCATCTTATTGATACCGTCGGATACAATTATTCCGAATCGCTTTACGATGATCATCACAAAAAACATCCGCATTACTGCATTTACGGCTCGGAAACCTCGTCCACGATCCAGAGCCGCGGAATATATCACTTCCCGCATGAGGATAAATCAGTTACGCACGATGACCATCAGTGTTCCTCGATCTTCAACTGCACAACATCCTGGGCGTCCCCGAACACGGAATATAACATCACTCGTGACAGAGCTGCCGAATATTGCGCCGGTCAGTACATTTGGACGGGCTTTGACTATATCGGCGAGCCCACCCCCTACGACACGAAGAACTCCTATTTCGGTCAGATAGATACAGCCGGCTTCCCCAAGGATTCCTACTATGCGTACCGCGCGGAATGGACAAGCGCCGACAAATCCCCTATGGTACACATCACCCCCTCAGTTTGGGACTTCAATGAGGGTGAGATCATCGACGTAACAGTCCACACCAACGCCGCAAAAAGCGAGCTTTACAATAACGGCGTTTTAGTCGGCAGTTTCGAGCATGATCACAGCGTTTCGGGAATGAAAATCTCTGAATTTTATAAGATCCCCTACACAAAGGGCACTCTTTCTGCCATCGCATACGATGAAAACGGCAATGTTGTCGCGCGCGACGAAGTTAAGTCGTTCGGTGATCCCGTTCGCATCGTGCTTGAGCCCGAAAAAAACACACTTTACGCAGACGGACGCGACCTTATCTATGTTGCGATCTCCACGGTTGACGAAAACGGTAATTTCGTCGGCAACGGACGTTCGAGAATGAACGTCTCCGTCTCCGGCGCCGGGCGTCTTGTCGGCCTTGACAACGGCGATTCGACGGACTACGAGCCGTACAAATGCACGTCACGTCGTCTCTTTTCCGGCAGACTCATCGCCATTATCGCATCAAACGGCACGGACGGCGAAATCAACGTAAACGTTTCATCTCCTTCGCTCCCCGACGCATCGGTAACTTTGACTGCGCTCCCGGATGCCGTTCCCGCAGGCATTGAGATCATCGACAAATGCGAAATTTCCGAGCCGTCAAACGAAATTCCGCTCAGAAAGCTTGAAATCTCGCTCGACGGAAGCAACACCCTTACAAAAGAAGTTCCGTCCGCGAAGATCACGCTCAAGCGCTTCCCCGTAAATGCCGACAATTTTGAAATAACCTGGGCGGCATACTCTCGCGGAGTGCGCACGGACAGCGTAAAAATCGACGTCGTTGATGACGGTGCCGTGATAACCGCACTTGCAGACGGCGAATATCGCGTTCGCGTATCCTCGAAGAACGGCACTCCCTACGACGCAATCTGGTCCGAAATTTGCTTCACCGCGGAAGGTCTCGGCGAGCTTCGCATCAACCCGTACAAGTGGGTGCACGCCGTTCTGGCAGATTCCGTAACCGAGCCGAACATGACCGAGGCTGAGGGCGGCTGCCGCTTCTTCGACGACAACTGCTACGCAACATTCAAAAATGTTGATTTCGGCAAAAACGGC
>CAYWAD010000076.1:1901-4289 GCA_964456045.1 uncultured Lachnospiraceae bacterium | reverse complement strand
CTTCGACGACAACTGCTACGCAACATTCAAAAATGTTGATTTCGGCAAAAACGGCATTTCAAGCCTTGAAATTTCACTTATGCGCGCCCATATTAACGATCTTCCCTTCTCCGTATATGACATAACGGACGGCAAAAACGAGCTTATCGGCAATTTCGGCTTCACCGCAACGGACGTTTGGTATGTATATTCGTCCAACAAGTACGAGCTTTCCGCCGAGCTTACCGGCATTCACGATATCAAATTCGTATTCTCACATTCGCTTGTATTCGGCGGATTCCGTTTCACCGAAAACAACCCCGCATACAGCGGAATTTGCGCCGCAGACTGCAATGTTGTTTACGGCGACGCTTACGACAAGCGCGACGACGGAATTTACGGCATCGGCAACAATGTCACCGTTCGTTTCGCGGATCTTGACCTTTCCGACGGCGCATCTTCCGTCACAATCCGCGCAAAAACAAGAAACGCTCACGACGCGATTCGTCTTACCGTCGGAGAAACATCGTATTCGATCGAATTCGAAAACGGTGAGGACTGCGTTACGGTTCCAGTTGAAATATCGGGAATTGTAACCGCGGATCTTGTGTTCCTGCCCGGCGCAAACTTCGATCTTTTCGAAATAAAATTCAACAAATAATCAACAAACGGAGCTTTCTTTTATGAAAAACACAGATTTTATTTTCGTAAAAAACAAAGAGATGAATAATCCGGAAAATACCTTCGGCGAATATCACACATCCGATTGGGTAAGCGCCGGCAAATGGTCGCTTGAGGAGGGGGCTCCCGCAGGAACTTGGGGAGTACACGAAGACTACAAAACCTATTACCGTCACGTTTCAGGCTCTCCCCTTGCCCATTCGCTCACGTCTTACACCGATTTTGACTATCTCATAACCGTGCAGTTTAACGAACACGGCACAGCGGACATTGTTTTCCGCATGACGGACGAGGAAAATTACTATTTTCTCCGTCTCGACACGCTGACACACGGCGCATTTTTCGGCGTCTGCAAGGACGGTGCTCTCACGGTCAAACGCGTTGCGAAAATCGACATTGAGCTTGAAACCTGTATGCACGCAAGAATCATTTGCAAGGGCGAACACATCTCCGTTCGCGTCCAAAACGACAAGGAAGCAAGCTTCTTCCGCGACGAAAACCCCGGCGTTCCCGTTGCGGATCTCTGTGACGCAACACATTCTTGCGGCGTCTGCGGCTTCGTTTCGCACGTTGCTTCCGGCTTCAACAATGTTTCCGTCGTTGACATTTCAAATGATATTGCCATTGAAAACGACATTTTCTCCGTCGTTACCGGCACATACGGTGAAATCAAGTCACTCAAGCTGAAAAACGAGCCTTACGACACCAATTTTGTCACAAACGAATCAGAACACCGTTACGAGATCGGCTCGGATCAGTTTTTCGGTGAAATGCGCTTCAATTACTCCGTTGAAGACAGTACTGCACGCGAAGTTACAACCGGCGATTCCGCGGACGTAAGGACGGTCAAAAAGCTCTCCGATACGGAAATTTCCGTCTCATACGATAGCGATTCCGCAAACGAAAGCGGACTCCACGGCAACAGCGACTTTTCCCTTAGCGAGAAATATTCCCTCGAAGGCGATCATCTCCGCTTTGACATAGACATCGAAAACACAAGCGGCAAAAAACTAACCTTTAACGACATCTGCCTGCCCATATCGTGGAACAATCATTGGCAGTTTGAGTCTCCTTATGAAAAATATCTCGCCGCAACGGACAATTACATTTCGTATAATGCTTCGTATCTCGTACTTGAACGCGCAAAAGGCGGCGGAAACAAGCTCGTGTTCACGCCCGACCCCGAAACGGACACCTCGCTTGAATACAGAACTCTACGTTCAACTCAGATCACATGGGCAAATCCGCCCGAATATTATTACATCAAGAGCCTCGCGGCAAACAAGGGCAAGCATTCCTACCTCGAAAGTTCGTCGCTCACGCTTGAAGCCGGCGAAAGCAAGCATTACTCCTTCCTGCTGCACAAGATCGGTCCTGCGCATGACGAACTCGGCAAACTGCTTTACAGAGAGGGACTTGTAGATATAAGTGTAGTTCCCGGTATGATCTTGCCGACAAATCTCAAAGCAACCGTAGATCTTCACACAATTCATAAGATCAGCTCCGTTACCGCGTCCGATCCGTCGGCAAAAATACGCAAGCTCGGCGAGCGCGACGGTCACAACCTCTATGAAATCGAATTTTCGAAGCTCGGCCGCAACGACGTAACTTATCATTACGACGACGGCAAACGCGGCATGCTTCAGTTCTGGATCGAGGAGCCGCTCGCGGATGCAATTCAGCGCAGAGTTGACTTTTTGATCGAAAATTGCCGCATCACGGACAAAA
>CAYWAD010000076.1:0-1801 GCA_964456045.1 uncultured Lachnospiraceae bacterium | reverse complement strand
CTCAGCTTCTTCGAATGGGACAACTCAAAAGACGTCGCAAAGCTCGGCGGAAACAATTGCAGCAACAACGATTTCGAGCAGATGTACGACGCGCCCGCATTCATACTTGAAAAGCAGGTGTACAACCCCGTACAGAGCGAAATTTCCGTCGTGGACGATTATCTTGTTGACCTTGTTTGGGAAAAGGAAGTCATTCACGGCGGCGAATACGACGGCTACCTGTGCCACAAATGCTGCCACGGACGTTGCTGGAGCGATCCGTTCCCTGCCGCCGAGCCTTACCTCTGCACTCGCGGCTACAACTATCCGAGAATGTACAATTCGTTCTATTCGATGTACAAAACCGTCGTCAGATACCCGAATTTGACTTACCGATGGCAAGCGTACGACTATCTTGAAGCCGCCGCGCTCATTCTACGTTCATCACTCATACTTGAACCTTGGGTCGGTCTCATGGGCGAGCAGACGGTTCCGGACATCATCGACGCGCTTCGCAAAGAGGGCGGAAGTGCCCTCGCGGACGAAATATACGGTCTTGCGATCGAAAAATGCAACACGATGAACAGTCAGGCGTACCCGTTCGGTTCCGAATTCGGAACGGACAGCACCGGAGAGGAGGGCGCGTACTTTTTCTCCAAGCTCGGTAAGAACGAAAACGCAATGAAGGTCACGATCGACAAATCCGTCGCTTGGACGGGCAAAGTCCCCGTTTGGTATTGGCAGACAACGGGCAACCGCCAGGATATGGAATGGTGGCTGTTCCAGTACACTGTCGGTCTGCACGGCAAAATATTCGACGATTATTTCGGAAGCGTTGTGGACGGCGGCGAAACTATGTGGAAGTTTGTTTATCCGTTCAAACTCTCACCATTCGCGCACATCAATTCCGGTCAGCCCGAACTCATAGGAAAAATCGGCACAAACTGGGGCAACTATCACGCATCTTTCGTTTACGATTGGGATCACGGCTTCCCGTACAGCGAATCCGCCGAATCTGACATTTCGCTTTGGGCAGGACTTCAGCTCCTTTCTTCCGATGTTGTTACAAACGATCCCGTTCTCGGCATCGTCGGTTACGGCTGTAATGTCACCGAGGAAAACGACAAGTTCACCGTCATCCCCGCAGACGGACTTTATCGCCGTCTCAACTTCGTTGACAAGCACGTTTCCGTCACATTCGAAACGGACAGCTACTCCAAAGCGGAGCTTGAAAAAGACCTTTGCGGTCTTGCCATCTCCGTTACAAAAACAGTCGGCACATCCGAAATCGGATATCTCACCGTTTCCGGGCTTGTTCCGGGCAAATATTCCGTCTCGGTAAACGGAAGCGTACAGTCGGAAATCAACATAGACGGCAAAACTTCGGTTCCCTACGAGCTTAATTCCGATACGGGCTGCGTGTCGATCAAAAAAATCGACTGAAAGGAAGATCTAACATGAAAAACGGTCAATTTATTTACGATACAAACGGCAATTTGCTTCACGCGCACGGCGGATACATCATCCGCCACGGCGAATTTTACTATTGGTACGGCGAGGACAGAACAGAGGGAAACTACGTTTCCTGTTATCGTTCCACGAACCTTAAAACATGGGAATTCCGCAACCATATCCTTACCGTAGACAGCCCTTGCGCGTATTTCCGCGTCCGTTCGGGACTTCAGCTCCGCTCCGAAACGGGTGGCAAGGTCAACATTGAGCGCCCCAAAGTGCTTTATAACGAGCTTACGGGCAAGTTCGTCCTCTGGGCACATTACGAAAACGGCAAGGACTATAACGACGCGGCGTGCTGCATCGCAAC
>CAYWAD010000075.1:0-7362 GCA_964456045.1 uncultured Lachnospiraceae bacterium | reverse complement strand
ACGGCAAGCCTCAGCCCGTTCACGTCAATATAATTCCGCTTAACGATGTTGAAGGAACGGGACTTTCGAGACCCGGCAAAAAATCAATAGAGCATTTCGTGTCGGAACTTACTCGACGCGGCGTCAACGCAACTGTTCGTCGCAGACTCGGTCCCGATATAAATGCCGCTTGCG
The DNA here is from genome assembly GCA_964456045.1 of uncultured Lachnospiraceae bacterium. GTDB lineage: Bacteria > Bacillota > Clostridia > Oscillospirales > CAG-272 > DTU064. The sequence continues at coordinate 7,188 of CAYWAD010000075.1, read as the reverse complement.
GACAGCTTAGAATCGAGTCCGCAGGTAAGTAAATCTTTCAGATGCCGAAATGTCGGCAACGGAGGTCATATTTATGTTATTTTTCGGAAAAACAGACAAGGGTCGTATAAGACCGTCGAATCAGGACGGCTTTGCCGCTGTTGAACTTGCGGCGGATACCGCGTTCTTTCTCGTCTGTGACGGAATGGGCGGAGCAAACGGAGGCGAGGAGGCAAGTCGCATCGCGATAAATGCAGCCGTGAAAAGCGTGTCCGAGGACATTGCCGCCGTTCTTGCGAACGAAAGCATCGACAAGTGCAAATATATACCGAAAATACTGACTTATGCCGCAGAGGGCGCAAACCTCGCGGTTTATGACCGTGCTACGGAGAAGCCTACGCTCACCGGCATGGGTACGACTTTCGTCGGAGCTATCATTTCGGGGGCTACGATGTACGTTGTAAACGTCGGTGACAGCCGTCTTTATCTGATCACGGAAGAAGAAGTTCGGCAAGTCACGCGCGATCATTCGTACGTTCAGTATCTCGTTGATATGGGCGTTATGACAAGCGAACAGGCTCAGACATCATCCAAGAAAAACATCATCACCAAAGCAGTCGGTACAAGCGATCAGGTAAATCCCGATACTTTCACCGTGTCGCTTGAAGGCGTGAAGTACGTTCTCCTCTGCTCGGACGGCTTGACAAATATGGTCAGCAAGGCGGAGATACTTTCCATTGTGTCCGCGGGGGGCGAGCTCTCCGATATTGCGGAAGCGCTTGTTGTAAGAGCAAACGAAAACGGCGGTAAAGATAATATCACAGCCGTCCTCGTTAAGCCTAACTGAGAATAACGGGAAACGGAGAAAGTGATGGAATCATACGAAAAATTCGTGGGGCAGACCCTCGGAGGAAGATATAAAATAGAAAAGCAGGTCGGCATAGGCGGAATGGCAGTCGTTTTTCTCGCTTACGACCCTGTTATACAGCGCAAAGTCGCCGTTAAAATGCTCAAAGAGGATGTTGCGCGCGACGAAGCTGCCGTTAAACGATTTATAAACGAGTCCAAGGCGGTAGCGATGCTCTCACATCCGAACATCGTCAGCATATATGACGTCTCGGTTTCGGGAGAATATAAGTATATCGTAATGGAATATATTGAGGGCATTACCCTAAAAAGCTATATGTCTCAAAAGGGTGCGTTGCCGCTCAACGAAGTGATACATTATTCACGTCAGATACTTTCCGCGCTCGCGCATGCACACGGAAAGGGCATCATCCACCGTGACATCAAACCGCAGAACATTATGCTGCTCAAGGACGGTAAAATCAAAGTGACGGACTTCGGCATAGCGAAGCTTCCGAACGCGGAAACGGTCACAATGACGGATAAGGCGATCGGAACGGTGTATTACATCAGTCCCGAACAGGCAAGCGGTCTTGCAATCGACACAAGAAGCGACCTTTATTCGATGGGCGTCGTGATGTATGAAATGGCGTCCGGCAAGCTGCCGTTTGTGGCAGAAACGCCCGTTTCGGTCGCGCTTATGCAGGTTAATACCGAGCCGACGCCGCCGACTCAGATCAACCCCGACATTCCCAGGGGACTGGAGCAGATCATCTTGTCGGCGATGGAAAAATCGGCGGATTCGCGCTTTGCAACTGCGGATCAAATGCTGAACCGGCTTAATATCCTCAAAAAGAATCCCGAAACTGTCTTTAAGCCGCTTTCTGGGGCTGAACCGGCGGACGAAAATAAGAAAAAGCTGAGCATATTCAAACACAACAGCAAAAAATCCGAGCGAAACGAGCGTCTTTATCCGTCCTATCTCGTAGATTCGATGTTCCCGATCATACTCGGAGTCGCGTTTGCGTTCTTGATTGTGTGCATCATCTGCGCTTATCATCTTTTGGCGAACGTGTTCTTCAATTCCGATGCGGACAAGAGCTATATTATGACCGTTGACGGCTTCGTCGGTCAGACTTATTACGACGGAATGGCAGATGCGCTTGCCGATAAGGACTACACCGTCGTCATCGAATACGTTTACGACAGCGAATTTGAAGCCGGAACCATTATTGAGCAGTCTCCGCTTGAAGGAGAAAAGCGCCGAGTCGAATCGGGCAAAACCTCCTGCGAGCTTACTCTTGTCGTTTGCAGAGGCACCGAAACCTTTGAAATGCCTGACTGCATTATGAAGGACTACAGAATCGTAGAGGACGAGCTTTTCAAAAAATACGGTTTGACGGTTACTGTCGAGGAAGAATATAACCTCGGCGTGGCGGCGGGCTACGTTGTTTCCACAACGCCTGCGGCAGGCACGGAAGTAAAAAGCGGCGACAATGTCGTTTTAAAAGTCAGCAAGGGCGGCAAAGTTTCAACGGTGCTGATTCCGCAGTTCGTCGGAATGACGGAAAAGGAAGCGAGACTTGAAATCGAAAAATACTCTCTCAAGGTCGGAACAGTTTCGTATGAATATTCAAGCGAGCCGGCAGGCACGGTCTTGAATCAGAGCAGAGTTGCATCAAATACCGTCGTTGAGGGTACGTCGATAGACTTTATTGTCAGCAAAGGTCCCGAACCGGCGGCGGTCGTTCCGTCCGTGCCGGACGAATCCGATGAGACCGACGCGCCCGACGATAATGTTTTCGAATAAATTACCTGAGGTGAAATTTTGCGTATAAAAGGCGTAATAACCAAAGGCGTCGGCGGACTTTACACCGTTCGCCCGGACGTTGATTCAAATGAAGTATATTTGTGCCGCGCAAGGGGAGTTTTTCGTCATGAGTCCATCTCGCCCACTGTCGGTGACAGCGTGACGGTACTTCTCGGAGATGCCGCCGCAGAGGGCGAAAACGGCAAAAATTCCGAGCGCGAAAAAAAGTCCGATCCCAAAAAAGCAGACGGAATGATCGAATCGATCGACGAACGTAAAAATCTCTTGATACGTCCGCCGATGGCAAATCTTGACGTGATTTTTGCGATAATTCCGACAAAACAGCCAATGCCGGACTTGTTTTTGGTCGATAAGCTCGTCGCGATCGCGGAGCACGCGGACATTATGCCGGCAATTATCATCACAAAATGCGAGCTTGATCCGGAATCCGCCGAAAAAACAGCCGAAATTTATCGGCGCGTGGGCTACAATGTTTTTAAGGTCAGCTCGGTTACGGGCAAGGGCATAGCGGAACTTTCGGAGTACGTCTCGTCTCTCGGCAAGGGCGCGATCACGGCGTTTGCAGGTGCGTCCGGAGCCGGAAAGTCAACTTTGCTCAACAAGCTTTATCCGTCGCTTTCGCTTGTTACCGGTGCGCTCAGCAGAAAAACCGAGCGCGGTCGTCAAACGACGCGTCACGTTGAGCTTTATGACGCGGGCGGACTTTACATCGCGGACACTCCCGGATTCAGCTTGCTCGATTTTGAGCGGTTTGACTTCTTTTCCTGCGAAGCCTTGCCGTTCACGTTCAGAGAGTTTGACCCGTATCACGGCAAATGCAAGTACACGAAATGCTCGCACACCTGCGAGGATGGTTGTTCGGTGCTTCGTGCCGTGAACGAAGGAATCATTCCGAAAGAACGCCACGAAAGCTATGTAAATCTTTACAAAAGCTTGAAAAACAAGCATCCGTGGGACAAATGACAAAGCGTGACACATTTCGACCGGCGCGCATATCATAGCAGTAGAAAGCTCTGTTTTAGAAAGGTTTTTTCTGTATGAAAATTGTTGTTGTACGTCCGCCTCGCGCGCTTGTCCCGATCCTGAAAAGGATTTTCGGCGTGCGAAAATGATATTGGCGGCAATCCCCAAAACAGCCTCACAGCGAAATCGCCGTGAGGCTGTTTTTTCATCTGCATCAGAGTCGTTTTTTCGATGCCGCCTTGCGGATCAGATCAAACGGCACAACGATAAATGCGATTGCAAGCGCACAGGCGAGGTCGTGTGCGGAAAGCGGTGTCGTTCTGAATATGTCGCCGCCGAAATAAACGATCAAAAGCTGCACGATCGCCGTCGCCGTCATAATAAAAATGAATGCCGGGTTCTCACCTAAATGTGAAAATATGTTTATCCGCGTCGTTCGGCAGTTGAACGCCATAAAAATGCCGCAAAAGACGAACATCGCGAAGAATATCGTCATAAATCTGTCGTAACCGAAGGCGTAACCGAAAATTTCGCGTGCAAAATCACTTTTCAAATAGAAAAGCGACATCCCGACGGTAAAAAGTCCCGTTATGAACACAGCGGACACCTCGCGTGCCGAAAGTATTTTTTCGTCCGGACGCTTCGGCTTTTCCTTCATATAGTCGGCTCTCGGCGCTTCGCCGGCAAAAGCGAGACCGCCCAAAGTATCCATTATCAGGTTCACCCATAACATTTGAATCACCGTCACCGGCTCCTCGATACCAATGAAAGGGCCGAGTATCGACACGCCAACGGCGCAAAGGTTCATCGTAAGCTGAAAAACGATAAACTTACGGATGCTGTCAAAGATTGTGCGGCCGTACAGAATCGCCTTGCCGATGCTTTTGATGTTGTCGTCAAGGATCACAATGTCGCCCGCTTCTCTCGCAACCTCCGTGCCACTGCCGAGGGCAAAGCCAACATCCGCCGCCTTCAGCGCAGGCGAATCGTTCACGCCGTCGCCCGTCATACCAACGACAAGCCCCGACGCCTCGGAAACTCGCACGAGCCGCTCCTTGTCGCTCGGAAGCGCACGACATATCACTCGCAAGCGTGAAAGCCTTTCCGCGAGGGCTTCATCGGAAAGCATACGCATTTCGTCGCCGGACATAACAAGGTCGCGTTCCGAGTCCATTATGCCGACTTGCTTTGCGATAGCGGCAGCGGTGCTTTTTCCGTCACCCGTAATCATCACAACGGAAACGCCCGCCCCCCGAATTTCGCCGACTGCGGCACGCGCTTCCGGTCTCGGCTCATCGTTGATCACAACAAGCGAGAGAAAAGTGAGCGAATCCGGCAGTTTTTCCGTGTCCGTGTGCTTACCGTCCGTCACGGCAAGCGCAATAACTCTTGCGCCGTGTGCGGCAAAATCCGCGCATTTGGTCTCAATTGCCTCACGGCTTCGGAAGCTTCCGCATCCGCCGTTATCAAGCACGCAGGTGTCTGCTCGCGGCAAAATCAGCTCCGGCGCGCCCTTTATAAACGTGCGGCAGCCTCCGTTAACTCCCACGGTCGCGCTCGACCATTTCCGTCTGCTCGTAAACGGCACTCGACTTATAATCGCCGCGGTCGCTTTTCGCGCGGACAAATCATCCGCAATCGTTTCAAGCAGTGCCCTGTCCGTGCCGTTTCCGCCGAGCGCACAGTTACGTCCGCCGCGCTTTCCCAGCACGCTTTCGGTGTTGTACAGGCATGAGCTGACGTACAGATCGTATATGGGACGCTTGCTTTTCATCCGTGACATCGATGAAAATTCACTCTCCGCCGTCACGATACGCGTCACATTGAAATCACCGCAGGTAAGTGTGCCTGTTTTGTCGCAAAAAAGTATGTTTAGGCTGCCCGCCGTCTCTATTCCGACAAGCTTTTTCACAAGTACGTGATCTTTAAGCATCCGCTTCATATTGGACGAAAGCACGACAGTTATCATCATCGGCAGCCCCTCCGGAACGGCAACGACAAGCACCGAGATCGCAAGCGTCAGCGCCGAAAGCAACTCGGAAATCAGATATTTCACGTTGGAAACAGCTGCTTTGACGGCGGAAAGTTCCATTCCGTTGGAAATGAAAAATTCGTTGAACAAGTACGCAAACGCAACAAGCGCGGCGGCGGCATAACCGAGCGTGCTGACACTTGAGGCAAGCTCGGCAAGTCTGCGTTTTAACGGGCTTGAACGTTTTTCCGCGCAAAGCGATGTGGCAATGCCGCCGTAAAGCGTGCTTTCACCGACTCTTTCCACCACAGCCTCACACGAGCCGGAGGTAACCGTCGATCCGCGAAGCAAAGCATTTGGGGAATCGGGCGATAACGGTGTCGTTTCGCTTATAGGAAACTTTTTTTCGTCGCGCGATTCGCCGTTGAGCGCGCTTTGGTCAACGAAAATTGCCCCCGACACGAGCCTTGCGTCCGCTGGGATGCCGTCACCCGCGCCGAGCAAGATCAAATCACCGACCACAATCTCCGCGACAGGCAGGGAAATCACGCTGTCGTTGCGCTTCACGCGACATTCCTCCGTCGCCGCGCCGGCTGAAAGCTTTTCGAACGCATTCTCGCTTCCGTGCTCGGAGATTGCGGAGACCGTCGTCGAGATTAAAACAGCGATGAGTATGCCGGCGGATTCGAAAATGTCTATGTTCCCCAGCGACACGATTACGTTCAAAATCAGCGCGCCGATAAGAATTTTTATGATCGGATCCGAAAAACCGTCCAGCCAACGTCGAAAAAAGCTTGTTTTTTCCCTTGCCGCGATCGTGTTTTTGCCGTGCAGCCTTGCGGATTTCTCGGCTTCGGCGGACGAAAGCCCTTTTGCGTCGTAACCGAAAAAATCGTTTTTTTCGTCTGTCAAATGTAAGTTCATTTTGTTCTCCACGCCTTTGATTTACCCTTTATGTATATGAAATTGCGGCATGTTTTTATTACGCACCTGAAAATTCGGAAAAGATTTTTATTTTTTTGAGAAAAGATATTGTAATCAAGTGAAGTTTGTGATATAATAGACAAGCTTTTGAAACGGCCCGTTGGTCAAGCGGCTAAGACGGCGCCCTCTCACGGCGCAAACACGAGTTCGATTCTCGTACGGGTCAAAAACAAAAAACACCCCTTGAGGTGTTTTTTTGTTTTTGTCTTGTTTCGCTAAGCGAACTCCGAAAGTTTGCAAGTAACTAACGACTTTCGCTTAATAGAATCAAACTTTCTCAGAGTTCAGGCTCCGCTTGAACTCTGGTTTCGATCATCTCGTACGGGTCAAAAACAAAAAACACCCTTTGAGGTGTTTTTTGTTTTTATCTTGTTTCGCTAAGCGAACTCCGAAAGTTTGCAAGTAACTAACAACTTTCGCTTAATAGAATCAAAAACTTTCTCAGAGTTCAATCTCGTACGGGTCAAAACCGCACGCTTTCGCGTGCGTTTTTCTTTCTATTTAACAATCTACGCTTCAATTTTCGCTGCGAGCGCGTAATGATCCGACGGAAATTTCCCGCCGTCGAAGCGGTCGCGCACGATATCAAAGCGACACGGACGCACTCCGTCAC
>CAYWAD010000074.1:0-7644 GCA_964456045.1 uncultured Lachnospiraceae bacterium | reverse complement strand
TTCCAGTACCCCATCCCCACATACTCGATCACTCGCGATTTCGACTGGTCCGAAACCGAAAACAATAAGCTCCTTTTCGAAATGACCGCCAAGTACGGCACCCCCTATTTCTCCAACTACATCAACAGCGATATGGAACCCTCCGATGTTCGTTCCATGTGCTGCCGTCTGCGTCTTGATCTTCGTGAGCTCCGCAAGAAAACGGGCGGTTTCTTCGGCTCAGGCGAATCCACCGGTTCCATCGGCGTTGTAACAATCAATATGCCGAGAATCGCTTACCTCGCAAAGGACGAAGCGGACTTTTATTCCCGCCTCGACCACATGATGGACATTTCCGCGCGTTCGCTCAAGACAAAGAGAACCGTTGTAACAAAGCTCCTCGAAGCAGGACTTTACCCCTACACAAAAAGATACCTCGGCACCTTTGAAAATCACTTTTCCACGATTGGTCTTGTCGGCATGAACGAAGCTTGTCTCAACGCAAACTGGCTCAAGAAAGACCTCACACACAAGGAATCTCAGGAATTCACAAAGGACGTTCTCAATCATATGCGCGAGCGCCTTTCCGACTATCAGGAAATGTACGGTGACCTTTACAACCTTGAAGCTACGCCTGCTGAATCCACTTCTTACCGTCTCGCAAAACACGATAAGGCGCGTTATCCCGACATAATCACCGCAAACGAGGCTTCCGGTGTTCCGTATTACACGAACAGCTCTCACCTTCCCGTCGGCTACACAGATGACGTATTCTCCGCACTTGACATTCAGGACGAGCTTCAGACGCTTTACACCTCCGGCACCGTATTCCACGCGTTCCTCGGCGAACGTCTCCCCGATTGGAAGTCCACCGCCGCTCTCGTTCGTAAGATCGCGGAAAATTACAAGCTTCCCTATTATACAATGTCCCCCACATACTCCATCTGCCCCGATCACGGCTACATCTCCGGAGAGCATTTCAATTGCCCCGAATGCGGCAAGGACACAGAGGTTTACAGCCGTATCACCGGTTACTACCGTCCCGTTCGTAACTGGAACGACGGTAAAGCTCAGGAATTCAAAGACAGACTTGAGTATAATGTATCCGAAGAAATCGTTTCCGCACTCAAGGAAATGGACGCTTCCGAAGCTTCCGTAAAAACCGATTGCGTCGCTTGCACAAGCGAAACCGCACCGGCAAACGAAAAGATTTACCTTTTCGCAACCGCAACTTGCCCGAACTGCAAAATCGCAGCCGCAATGCTCGACCGTGCCGAAGTTAAGTACGAAAAACTCCTCGCTGAGGAAAATCCCGATGCCGCAAAGAATTACGACATCAAGCAGGCTCCCACACTCGTTGTCGTAAAGAACGGCGTAACGGAAAAATATACAGGCGTTGCAAACGTTAAGCGTTACCTCGCCGGCGAATCCGCTAAGTAAGATCAAACCAAAACGCACTCACGCGATATACGCGAGAGTGCGTTTTGACACCGATTCGAATTAAAGAACGCAAAGGAAAATTTATATGTATGATGTAATCATCGTCGGCGCGGGCCCCGCAGGTCTCACCGCCGCAATTTACGCAAGACGCGCGGAAAAGTCCGTTTTAATCATCGAAAAGGAAGCTTTCGGCGGTCAAATGGCATTCTCTCCCTGCATCGAAAATTATCCCGGATTTGAGTCCGTTTCCGGCTCCGAGCTGGCAGACAAAATGGTCTCTCAGGCGCTCGCGCTTGGCGCGGAGATTGAACTTGCGGAGGTAACAAGCATTACGGAAGCAGGTACTCCCGACAACAAAAAACTCGTCCGTTGCGACAGCGACGTTTTCGAAGGCAAAACCGTCATCATCGCCGCAGGAGCGCGTCACAGACGCCTCGGAATCGACCGTGAGGAAGATTTCATCGGTAACGGCATCTCCTTCTGCGCCACCTGCGACGGCGCGTTTTACAGCGGAAAAAGCGTTATCGTGATCGGTGGCGGCAACTCCGCGCTCATTGAGGCGCTTTCCCTTTCCGACATCTGCACCAACGTCACGATTCTTCAAAATCTCGACTTCCTCACAGGCGAAGCCAAGCTTCGCGACGCAATCTACGCAAAGGAAAATGTCAAAGTCATAACCGGCGTTACGGTTGACGGCATACTCGGTGATGATGAATTCAGGGGCATTCGCGTTTCGCATACGAAAAGCGGCGAAAAAGAGGACTTCCTCGCAGACGGCACGTTTGTTGCGATCGGTCTTGAGCCGAAAAACGAGCCTTTTGAAGCTCTCGCCTCGCTCAACGACGCGGGCTACATCGTTTCGGACGAGACCTGTGTCACAGGCACTCCGGGCGTCTTTGTTGCCGGAGATTGCAGAACAAAAAACGTTCGTCAGATCGCAACCGCAGTTGCGGACGGTGCCTCTGCCGCGCTTGCCGCAGTCAGATATTTAAGCTAAACCGCAAACAGGGTGAAAATCTCTTTGATTTTCGCCCTGTTTTTTCATTTTTACAATTTGTTCACAAGTAATGTTTATCCCCAATCGGCGAGAGCAAAGCGCCGAAGCCACCAAAAAGCAAGCCAAAAATACGACCGTCTACACATTTCGAGCGTATTTAGAGCGCCCTTCTTTTGTATATCATTACCAAGCAAAAGCCTTGCCGACTTTTTTTCAAAATAATCTCTCGAAAAAACCGAAGCTCTTGACAAAATACGGGATATGTGATATAAAATAAATGCGATTTTTAAGACGGTACCGTGATGCCGCAAGATTCGAAAAGTTTTTTAATAGGCACAATTCGGACTGTGCCGCTTTTGACACGCTTTTCAGTGGTCTTGCACGTCGGCTTTTGCCTGTCTGCAAGGCTTTTGTTTTTATACGTTAGATAACAGAGGAACGAACATATGAAAAAGAAAAAATTCGTTTTGAATTCAATAACAAACTCCGACGTTAAGGACGCTGTTCTTTCGTTTCTCTCCAAAGGCGCAAATACCCCTTTCGTTTTTAATAAAAACGGCAGTGCTTTTGTCGTTATGCCCGGCTTTTGTGATGTGCATGTACACTTCCGCGAACCGGGCTTTACTTATAAAGAAACGATCGTTTCCGGATCCCTTGCCGCAGCTCACGGAGGCTACACCACCGTCTGCACGATGCCGAATCTTTCCCCCGTACCGGACTCGTACGAAAATCTGAAGGCGCAGCTCGACGCGATTGCGGAAGCTTCCGTTGAGGTGCTTCCCTACGGCTCGATCTCCGTAAACGAAGACGGGAAAGAGCTTGCATCGCTTGAAAAGATTGCAAATTTCGTCGTCGGCTTTTCCGATGACGGCAGAGGCGTTACGAACAAGGCTCTCATGCGTGAAGCGATGCTAACGGCAAAACATCTCGGCAAGCCAATCTCAGCTCACTGCGAGGACAAATCGCTGATCGAGCCGGGCGGCTGCATCCACGACGGCGATTTTGCGCGCAAAAACGGCTTCCCTGCGATTTCAAGCGAAAGCGAATACATCGAGATCAAGCGCGACCTGCCGCTCGTCCGCGAAACGGACGTTGATTATCACGTCTGTCACGTCTCGACAAAAGAAAGCGTTGACGTGATCCGCCGAGCCAAGGCGGAAGGCTTAAACATCACCGCCGAAACGGGGCCGCACTACCTCACGTTGACGGACGCGGACCTTATCGACGACGGACGCTTCAAAATGAATCCGCCGCTTCGATCAGAGGAGGACAAAAACGCCCTTATCGCCGGCATACTCGACGGAACGATTGATATGCTCGCAACGGATCATGCTCCGCATTCAAGCGAAGAAAAAGCAAAAGGGCTTCGCGGAAGCGCGTTCGGCGTCGTCGGGCTTGAAACCGCCTTTGCTGTTATGTACACAAAGTTCGTTCGCACCGGCGTTCTGACCCTCGAAAAGCTCTCCGAGCTTATGTCTGAGGCGCCGAGAAAGCGATTCGGCATAAAATCCGATGTCGGTTTCACCGTTTTTGACATTTCGAGTCCATACGTCATTGATCCCGCCGATTTTCTTTCGATGGGAAAAAGTTCACCTTTCACGGGTATGACGGTTTACGGCAAATGCGTTTTGACCGTCAAAGACGAAACCATTCTTTATACAGACTCATCAATTTTTGAATAAAAGAGGACAAAATTGTGGCAAAAAGAACAGATCTCAAAAAAATTATGATCATCGGCTCCGGTCCGATAGTTATCGGTCAGGCTGCGGAATTTGACTACGCAGGCACTCAGGCGTGCCTCGCGCTCAAGGAGGAAGGTTACGAAGTCGTACTCTGCAACTCCAACCCCGCAACAATCATGACAGACACCTCCATGGCAGACAAGGTTTACATGGAGCCTCTCACGCTCGAATACATCGCAAAAATTCTCAGATACGAACGTCCGAACGCAATAATTCCCGGTATCGGCGGTCAGACCGGACTCAACCTCGCCATGCAGCTTGAGCGCAAGGGCATACTCAAGGAATGCCAGGTTGAATTGATCGGCACGAGCAGCCGTTCCATCGAGCTTGCGGAGGACAGAGAGCTGTTCAAAGAGCTTTGCGCCTCTATCGGTGAACCGACGATCCCCTCTGAAATTACATATTCGATCGAAGAAGCAAAAAAATCCGCACTCGACATCGGCTATCCCGTTGTACTTCGCCCGGCATTCACCCTCGGCGGAACGGGCGGCGGCTTCGCAAACAACGAAGATGAGCTTTGCGAGATCGCGCAGAACGCATTTTCGCTTTCGCCCACACATCAAGTTCTCGTGGAAAAGAGCGTTCGCGGCTACAAAGAGATCGAATTTGAAATGATGCGCGACTCCGAGGATAACGTAATCACCATCTGCGGCATGGAAAACATCGACCCCGTCGGCGTTCACACCGGTGACTCAGCAGTCGTTGCCCCCATCCTCACCCTCAACGAGCATGACAACAAAATGCTCAACGACAGCGCAATCAAGCTCATTCGCGCGCTTAAGATTGAGGGAGGTTGCAATGTTCAGTTCGCGCTTAACCCATACACAAGCGAATATTTCCTCATCGAGGTGAATCCGCGCGTTTCACGTTCATCCGCGCTCGCTTCAAAGGCAAGCGGATACCCGATCGCCAAGGTTACGGCGAAAATCGCAGTCGGTATGTCCCTCGACGAGATAACAATAGCAAATACAACAGCGCGCACCGCTCCCAACCTTGACTATTTCGTTGCAAAGTTGCCTCGCTTCCCCTTTGACAAGTTCGCGTCCGCGACAAACACGCTCGGCACGCAGATGAAGGCAACCGGTGAGGTTATGGGCATTGGTTCCTGCCTCGAAGAAAGCTTGCTCAAGTCAGTCAGATCGCTTGAGATCGGCGCGGATCATTTTCATCTTGCCAAGTTCGATTCGATGACAAAGGAAGAAATTTCTCATTATCTCTCCAAATTCAAGGACGACACTCTTTTCGCAGTCGCTCAGCTTTTCCGTCTCGGTTCAACTGTCGAAGAACTTCACGAGTTGACAAAGATTACTCCCTTCTTCCTTGAGTCCATTCGAAAAATCGTAAACGAGGAAGACGCGCTTCGAGAAAACATCGGCTCTCTCGACGAGCTCACAAAGGCAAAAAAGATGGGCTTTGCCGACACCGTGATCGCAAGGCTTTGGAAAATGTCCGAAATCGACGTTTTCAAACTGCGTAAGGAAAACGGAATTATGCCCGTTTACAGAATGGCAGACACTCTGCACACCGGTGCTTACATCCCGTATTTCTATTCGTCCTACACAGGTGAAAATCACTCTGTGGTGACCGACAAAAAGAAAATCGTTGTTCTCGGTGCAGGTCCGATCAGAATCGGGCAGGGCGTAGAATTTGACTATTCCACCGTACACGCCGTTAAAACCATCAAGCGTGCCGGATATGAAGCCATTATAATCAACAACAATCCCGAAACCGTATCCACGGACTACACGACCTCAGACAAGCTCTACTTCGAGCCGCTCACTCCCGAAGATGTTATGAACATACTTGCGCTTGAACCGTGCGAAGGTGTCATAGCGTCGCTCGGCGGTCAGACGGCAATCAACCTTGCCGCTCCGCTTTCGTCTCGCGGCGTTAAGCTCATCGGCACGGGCACAGAAGCCATCGACAGAGCGGAAAACAGAGATGAGTTCGAACGTCTCCTCTCAGAGCTCGGAATTCCTCAGCCTGTCGGAAAGGCAGTAACTGACATTGAAGAAGGCGTGAAAGTCGCTGCCGAGATAGGCTACCCTGTGCTGGTTCGCCCCTCGTTCGTCCTCGGCGGACGCGCGATGCAGATCGTCGGCAACGAAGAACAGCTCAGACATTACCTGCGCACGGCAGTTGAAATCGACACAGACAAACCCGTCCTCGTTGACAAATACATCATCGGTAAGGAAGTCGAAATTGACGCAGTGTGCGACGGGCACGACGTATTTGTTGCCGGCATCATGGAGCTTGTCGAAAGAACGGGTATTCACTCCGGCGACTCGATCAGCGTATACCCCTCGTTCTCGATTTCTCCGGCTGTCAAGGGCAAGATCCTTTCCTACGCTAAAAAGCTCGGTCTCGGCATCGGCATCGTAGGTCTTTACAATATTCAGTTTATCGTTGACAAAAACGACGATGTTTACGTCATCGAGGTAAATCCCCGTTCGTCAAGAACGGTTCCCTTCCTTTCGAAGTCAACAGGCTACAGCCTTGCGGACATCGCAACAGACGTTATCCTCGGCAAGAGCCTCAAGGAACAGGGAATTTTCGATCTGTACCCCGACGAAAAGAAGCGTTGGTACGTTAAGGTTCCCGTGTTCAGCTTCTCAAAGATCCACGGCCTTGACGCATATCTCTCCCCCGAAATGAAGTCCACCGGCGAAGCCATCGGCTACGACGACAAGATCAACCGCGCACTTTATAAGGCGCTTCAGGCATCGGGCATGAAGCTACAGAATTACGGAACAGTTTTCGTAACCGTTGCGGACAAGGACAAGCCGGAGGCGCTTGAGCTTATCAGACGCTTCTACAATCTCGGCTTTAACATTGAAGCAACGGAAGGTACCGCCCGTTTCCTCAAGGAGCACGGCATCCGCACACGCGCTCTCGGAAAGATCAGCGCCAACTCGGACATCATCGACGCGCTTCATCAGGGACATATCGCCTATGTCATCAATACAAGTGACATCGGCTCTGTCGGAAATTCCGACGGTCACGAGATCAGAAGAATTGCAACCGAAAACAACATCACGATGTTCACCGCGCTCGATACAGTTCGAGTTCTGCTCGACGTGCTCGAAGAAACGACGATCTGCGTTTCAACAATAAATTCATAAGGCTCGAAATATGAAAGAAACAGTTTTCACCGTTATAGACAATGTTCGTCTTGCCGGAAACGTCTACAAAATGACGCTTTCGGGAGAAACGGACGCAATAACCCGTCCGGGACAATTCATCAACATAAAATTGGATGAGCTTTACCTGCGCCGTCCCATATCGGTCTGCGACGCTTTCGACGGCACGCTCACGCTCGTGTATCGCGCGGTCGGAAAAGGCACGGAGGCAATGGCGCAGATGCGTCAGGGCGACAGCTTTGACGCACTCACAGGTCTCGGCAACGGTTTTAACCTCGACAAATGCGGAAGCTCTCCCCTTTTGGTGGGCGGCGGCGTCGGAATTCCTCCGCTTTACCTGCTCGCG
>CAYWAD010000073.1:0-7695 GCA_964456045.1 uncultured Lachnospiraceae bacterium | reverse complement strand
GATTTTTCGCATTGCCCGCGTTGTACAGTTCCAACATCAGCGCAAGTGCCTTTTTTCTGCCGCCGTCCTCGCCCACCGTTCTGGCGGCGCGAACGAGGTCAAACGGATCGATACAGGACAGCTTCTTGACCAACTTGACTTGGCTGTATTCGCCGTCGTAGATATTGACAAAGGTGCAGACCGTCACCACAATGTCGGCGATCTTTTGCAGCGACGGAGACCGGCGGTATTCAAAGTAATATTTCTCCACGAAAGGCGCTACGGTTTGGGAAAGTCGAAACGGGGTGGCACTTTTGAGTGCCACCCCGTCGAAAAATTGTGATTCGTTTTTGATTCGATTAGAGCGCAAATTAATTATAAAATTGTTTTTATCAAATAGAGTTTCTGTACTTTTTAGCTTGCACGCGATACATTTCAGCGTACTTCCCATTCAAAAGCATTAGCTCACCGTGCGAACCGCTTTCAACGATCTCACCGCCATCGAACATATAGATCTTATCCGCCATTCGCGTAGTGGAAAGTCTGTGCGAAATGAATATAACCGTTTTTCCCTCGGCATTTTTGAGAATGGATTGGTTAAGCTCATACTCGGCAATAGGATCAAGTGCACTTGAGGGCTCATCCATAATGATAAGTTCAAAGGGTCTTGCAAACACTCTTGCGATTGCTATCTTCTGCGACTCACCGCCCGAGAGAC
Source organism: uncultured Lachnospiraceae bacterium (assembly GCA_964456045.1). Classification (GTDB taxonomy): domain Bacteria; phylum Bacillota; class Clostridia; order Oscillospirales; family CAG-272; genus DTU064. The sequence goes on along the minus strand of CAYWAD010000073.1, from coordinate 6,998 downwards.
CAACGCCTTCTTTGCTGAACTCCGTCGCAAGCTGCGAGTGGATTCCGTTTGGCAACTGCTTCAGCTTTTCATCGAAAGATGCCGCGCGGAGCGCAGACATAACCGCTTCTTCATCGGCATCGGTATATTCGCCGCCCATTACGTTCTCTGCGACAGTTGCCGCGAAAACCTTGTAATCCTGGAACACCGCGCCAATATGCTCACGGTATTTATCTGGGGCATATTCATTGATGTTACGTCCGTTATAAAGAATCTCGCCACCTGTGGTATCGTAAAGTCTCATAAGAAGCTTGATAAGTGTAGTCTTACCCGCGCCGTTATATCCGACAAACGCAACTTTCTCGCCCTTCTTGATCTCAAGGTTGAGACCTTTAAGCGTCTTTTTCTCATCCTTTGTAAAGGGATACACGAAATCAAGATTTTTTATTGTCAGCGATTCAAATGCCGGAACCTCTGTTTCTTCGCCCTTGATCTGCGGCTCATATTCGATGAATTTCTTTACTTTTTCAATGTAAAGACTGTGTTCATGGAATTTGTTGAGATAATTTCCTATGTCATCGATAGACCAATAGAGCTTAAAGCTTGCCGTAATACTTGCAGAGAAACTACCGAGCGAAAGCGTTGGATCAACGATGTAGCGAACAATCAGATAGCTTGTCACACCTGCCGACGGGAGTACATTCGTAAGCATTGTAGATATGAGAGAAAAACCAAATATCCTACCCATATACTTTTTGACACAAGTAATCTTTGTTTCGGTTGTTACCTTATAGTCATTTCTCAAATGCTCCGCAATACCGCCTTGACGAAGCTCTTTCGCATAATCTTGAAGATAAAACACGCGTCTGATATAGCTGAGCTTTCGGTTGATCGGGTTCATTTCAAGATTCTTATCGTAGCGAATTTTATTAAGCTTGTTTTTAATAACGAATCCAAGACTTACAGAGGCAGCAAGTACAATTGCAACAATCCAATCCATCGATGCCAGCAAGCTGAGAATAACTGCGCTTGAAACAATTCGGTTAATAAAGATGCTGAAGTTCTCCATTATTTGAGCTACACGTCCATCTGACTCACGAATTGCCCAAATAAAGTCATTATAAAATTCGGGGTCATCATAACAACTTTGGTCAAGCTCACGCGCCTTTTTATAAAGCTCGTTTTGGATTCCTTCGTGTAAGGTCAATTTTACTTTTGGCACGTAAACCTCAAGTCGCCATTTGTTAAACAACTCAAATACTGCGCTGTATCCGGCAACAAGCAAAATCCAAAATAATACTGTTTTAAATTCTATTCCGGCTTCTATGGCATCAAACAGATACTTCGTAAACATGACACTAATAATGTGGTATGCGCCACGTCCAAGCGCTTCACCAAGCGTTACAAGAGTGTACGAGGGAGCATACTTAAAGGAATACTTGAGCATAAACCACAAGTTCTTTGAAACTTGTATGAAACTATGCTTTTTTCCTTTCTTCTTATCCTTGCTCATGCCGTCACCTCCTCTGCATCCGCATAGGTATCTGCTTGCTTATGCCACATATCTGCATACTTGGCGTTCATGGCAAGAAGCTCACTATGTGTTCCTTGTTCGATGATCTCACCATTTTCAAACATATAAACACGGTCTGCCATCGTTGCACTTGAAAGTCTGTGAGAAATGAAAATAACCGTTTTACCTTCACAAGCTTCAAACATATTACGGTACATTTCTTGTTCAGCGATGGGATCAAGGGCAGACGTAGGCTCGTCCATAATAACGATCTCTTGCTGACCCGCAAATATTCTTGCAATAGAGATTTTCTGTGCTTCGCCGCCCGAGAACATTGCGCCCTCATTATCAAATTCTCTTGTTACGTTGGAGTCAACTCCGTTTGAAAGAGATTCAATTTTATCATAAATGCCCGATCTTTCAAGGGCATCTTTCACAGCCGCCCTATCATCATCAGTAATGCTACCGCGAAGCATTACATTTTCTGCAACGGTTGTAGCAAACAAGCGGTAGTCTTGGAATACGGTTCCAAAGAGATTGCGATAAGATGAGAGGCGATAATTCTTAATGTTTTCTCCATTTAGAAGTATTTCTCCCTCGCTCGGGTCATACAATCTTTGCAACAGTTTTATAAGGGTTGTCTTACCTGCGCCGTTATGACCGACAATAGCAATCTTTTCACCAACATTCACAGTAAGATTAACATTTGAGAGTGCCGGATTCTCTTGACCTTCATATCCAAAGGTCATATTCTTGAGTTCAAGCTTTTCAAAGGAAGAAACCAACGGGGCATTTTCATCCTCTGCAATATGTACCTCATACTCTAAGAAATCACGGAGGTTATCAACATAAAGTGAGTTTTCATCAAGCTTGAAGAACACATCACCGATATTATTTATACTTCCTGCCACATTGGATATTGAATTAATAACTACGAAACAATCTCCGAGAAGCATATTTTTTAGTACCAATGTTTTGAAAGCTGCCAAAATGATAGTTCCTATATAAACAACCACATTGAAAACAAAGTCGAACAAATACCGAAAAACATCATCTTATATCCGTATTTATTAACGATTTCTTTCATTTCTAGTACACTATTATGCATACGCTTAAACATGACCTTCCACATTTCTGTAAGACGCATCTCTTTAGAAAAGTCACGCAAGTAAAAAGTTCTGCGAACATAATCTTTCTGACGACCAACTTCTTTGTTGCGCATGTTGTAATCATATCTAATCCTATTTCGCTTCTTTCCAATGAGAAAAGTACAAAATAGTGGCAAAAAAGCGAACAAAAGGAACATAGGATCAATCGTAACAATTAGTGCACCAACGGCAATCACATTAATCACTATCCAAACAACAGATAAAATATTATCCATTACCCCGTATGCCCGATCAGTAGCTGCACCAGTTGCCTTAACATATGTGTCATAAAAAGCCGAATTTTCAAAGCATGCAAGATCTACGGTTGATGCTTTTTTCTGCAAAAGGTTTTGAATGTATGATTCAACAACTGGATATTTGAGTTCAAAGTAACAATCAGCGGCACAACAAAAGATTTCGTACATGATTGAATACGAAAACATACACGCAAGTGTTATCAATACTGTTTTCAACTCTTTACCTTCCTGCAAAGCATTTAGTGCATATTTGTAAAGATACGCATTCAAGAGAAATGAATGTGCCGCCCCAAGAATTGTAGATATTAAACCTAACACAAAAACTCCCGGACAGGCTTTCATAATTAACCCTATCATGTATCCTTTGTTTTTTAATGTGCGTTTCCAATTAATTTTCTTTTTTTCTTTTTTCATGCCGTAATTTTCTCCAAATAAAATAAGCAAAAACTATAAACAACCTCTTTTTCTAAACTCAGCCCAAACAATTCATCAATTGTAATCCTAAATATATTTGCTAATGTTGGCAAAAGCATAATATCCGGACAACTGATTTGTTGCTCCCATTTAGATACAGCCTGAGTTGAAACTCCTGCTTTTTCGGCTAATTCCTCTTGTGTCAATCCATTCAGTTTGCGATAATAAGCAATTTTTAAACCAAGAACTGAATCTTTTTGCATAATGCATTTCATTTCACATCGAAATTATATCTTATTTCCCACTTATTTTACAGATATTATGAGTTGAGCAACTATGATCGTCGGTTGACATTATTGCGATAATTACAAGCAATATCAATGATTTTAAAAATATCTCTTCAATATTATATCACAAAGCTGCCCAAAATCCAATCATTCCTATCATTTACATTCATTTTTTGCAAATAAGATCTTTAGGCAGATTATTGGGATTACACAACATCTCCCTCCCGCCGGCCGGCGGTCATGATTCCCGATCATTCGCGCTTACAGCGAATATTTTGCGCCTCTGCCTGTTCCGATGCGCCGGATCTGTCGCGCTTCCAGCATTTGAGCAAGTATTCTCGTTGCGGTCGCTTGTGAAACATTCAGCAGTTTCTCAACGTCCCGTCTCACGATGTACTCCTTTTCGCGGAGCAGCTCCAAGACCATTTCGACCTCTTCTTCCGGTTTTCTCTTGATCCGCTTGGGCGCATTGCGTTGGATCGACAGATTCGGCAGGGTGATCTTGAACGCATTGGGCGAGCTTTCAAATGCGGGTTGACACGCAGCGTCCTTATATTCTTCCTTGATCTTGGTGATACCGGTTCCGTATGCTTCTATCCAATGCAGTCGGTAGAATATCTCCGCAAGCTGTTTGTTTCTCAAATAGGAAACGCCCAACATGATATCGTCCATCTCCACGCCGCGCACCAGTCCGCCGAGAGAAACGATCTCAATTCTGTCGTCAAATACGCTGGCAAGCGTATATCCGCCCAGCGCATATTCTCTGTGGATAACGGCATTCAATACCGCCTCGCGAATAGCGGTTTCCGGATAATCCCTTACGTCCACACGCTTCATGCCTTCTATCCGCGGGCTGCTCAGGCGATTATACGCATCGATCGCGCGCGTCAAATCCTCAACCTGTCGAAACAAAGAACCGCTAAACTCATGCCGATCTTTGAATATGCCCTTCTCTTTTCCAGAAAAAACGGCAAACTTGATCTTGTGTTCGCATTGATCGGACAAGAGCAACGCCAGATTCGTATAGCATCCGTCGCGCCCGATCAGGCCGAGAGATTTTTTCTGTGCCTCTCCGAACGGAAGTCCCGCCTTTTCAAACTCGGCATCCGCTTGAATAAAGGTCAGATTTTGATTGAGCGAACGCATCTCTTCAAACGTCTCGCCGGTCGTATCCTTGATCATACCCACGATCATCGTCTCGGTCGCGGGCACGGACGCCGTTCCCATACGCACGTACACGCCTTCGGGACGAATCCCCTTGCCCGCGATATAGTACGGCGACATACTGCCCTTGCTCACGCTTATTTTCAAGACTGCTTTGCCGTCCATCTCAAGATGCTCGTATTTCACAAACATAGATATATCCGGCTTGATCGTATCGCGAATGTGACTTGTGCATTTCAGTTCCACATCCTCGATATCTTCAACACCGCATACGCTCCCGTCATCGTTAATGCCGATATACACTTCTCCGCCCTTCGTGTTTGCAAAGGCGATCACTTCCTTGTTCAGATCATTGATAAAGCTTGATTTGAACTCTGCAATATCGCTTTCTTTCATATCGTCCTCCCACGTTCATCTCGTTGTGATCTAACCATAATCTAATCATTTCGTTTGTGATTAGATTATAGCAGTTTTGATTCGATTTGTCAAGGGGATGATTCGAAAAAACGTCTCTCCATTGGACATTTTGCTCCATTTGGCACTTTTTGTCCAATGGAAATCGCTACATTTTCAAATTCGAAGCGCGAGTTTCCGTAAAAAAATCGAATCACATCATGAATTTGCTCCTCATGATGTGATCTGATTCGATTGTGATTCGTTTTTGATTCGATTAGAGCGCAAATTACAGCGCATGGTATTTATCTGTTTTCGGCATAGCACATTTTACTTATTTGCGCCGGATGGTTTTCTCTTTTTCCAAACGAACAGGAAAACGAAAACCGCCGTTGCCGCTACTACGGTTCCGAGGGTGATCCACAGCCACAAATGGCTGTTATCGGTCTTATCCTTGTAAGTGACATCTATGGTCACATCGCCGTCGGGCTGCTCGAAAGAGTAGCTTCCGTCGCCGTTGTCCTTGACCTCGATCTTGTTGCCGTCCTTATCGGTGACGGTGATCTTGTCCACCGCCTTGCCGTCGTCCGGCTTCGCGATCACCGTCACAGTGTCGCCCGTGGCGGGACTTTTTTCGCTCACATCCACATCGCCGCCGGGATTCCCGTTGACGATAACACGGTCTTTGCCGTTCGGTTCTGCCGTTCTGACCATCACGACATAATAATTACTGCCGTCGGTGGTAAAGGTCAGCGCATCGGTGCTTGCGTCGGCAATGCCCAGAACGCGGATGACGCCTTCGGTCGTCAGAGAGCAGACGGTCATAACCCCCTCGCAATGGGAGCAATCAACGGTGACGACCGCGCCGTCGGCATTGCTGCGATTGCCGTCGGAATCGGCAAAATAAATGTCGAAGGCATGCACGGGCGTTCCGTCGCTCGCGAAGCAGCTCGTCACCCAGTCCCACGCCTCTTTTTCGGAGGCGGGAATTGAATAGACGACCAGCGTCGATACGTTTGCGGGGATCTTCTCTACGGTCACATCCGTTTTATCGGGCAATGTCACATCAATACGTTCACCCGAAACGGGAACTTCCGTCCGTTCGCCGTCTTCGAATTTTGCGAACACGTCCGCAGTGGAATTTCCCTCGGCAAAGCAAAGCTGTATACACGAGATCAGCACGAATACCGACACGAATATCGCGAACAGTTTTTTCACCGTCTCATCCTCCGATCTGTGCGACGGCGTCGAGCGTATAACTGCCGGCACTGTAATAGGTGTCCGGTTCGTAAGCCATCACTTTGTAGCAAAGCGCTTCCCCGTCCTCGGGCAGCTTGTCGAACGTGATGCTCTTCACGTACTCGCCCGGCTTAACGATGCCCGACTCGCCGAGCACCTTGCCGCTCGCATTGAGGACGCGTACCATCAGCCAAACGTCGTTTTCCTCGTAGTTTGTCAGATAAATATCCGCCGTGTTGCCCTCGACGATCACCTTGCAGCAGACCGACATTTTGAACGCCTGTCCCTGCATCGGCGGCGTGTACCAGATGCGCTCCTGCTCGACCGTCGGAACGCCCTGCTGTACGTCAGCGGCAAAAGCGGGGGGCGTAAAATCGCCGCGCACCGTTTTTTTTGGCATGAGCAGCGCCACAATCATAAATACCACGCACACGGCGCAGACAGCCCCTGCGATATATAAAGCTTTATTGTTCTGTTTTTTCTTTGCCATATCGTAACCTCAGTTCTTGTTTCATTGCTGATAATTGCCCACAATCGGCATTATGGGCAATTATCGGAAATGAAACCCCGCAGGGGGCTATGCAGGGCATAGCCCCCTCGAAAG
>CAYWAD010000072.1:0-7824 GCA_964456045.1 uncultured Lachnospiraceae bacterium | reverse complement strand
TTCAAGCCGAATATATCGCAGAAATCAAGCTCCGCAACCTGAACCGTGAATATATCCTCAATAGAATAAAAGAAATTGAGGATATAAGAGCGGAGATCGCGGAAATGAAAGCTATCATTTCGGACGATATTAAGCTTAAAGGCGAGCTTATCAAGCAGCTTCAGGCGATAAAGAAAAAGTATGGCAAGCCGAGAAAAACGGAGATCATCTCCGCGGATGAGATCGAAATCGTCACAGCGGAAGATTTTATCGAAAACTACGCTTGCAAAACCGTTATGAGCAAGGCGGGATATTTCAAGAAGATCACGCTTGCGTCCTACAGAGGCAACGATGAGCAGAAACTCAAGGACGGCGATACCGTTCTTTGCTGTGAGGACGCGGAAAACAGGGACGAGCTTTTGTTTATATCCGATAAATGCCAGGTATATAAGGCAAAAGTCTCGGATTTTGATACGCAAAAGGCATCTTCGCTCGGTGATTATGTCCCCTCAAAGCTTAATTTTGACGAGGGCGAAGGTGTGCTACTGATGTGTCCGGTAGGCGAGTATTCACCGGATGTCAATGTCGTATTTATTTTTGAAAACGGTAAGGGAGTTAAGATCCCACTCAACTCTTACGAAACAAAAACAAACAGAAAAAAATTAACCAAAGCATACAGCGATGCGTCCGCTCCCGTCGCGGCGTTTATCGAACGTGAACCGTTTGATATTATGCTTATGAGCAGTAACGACCGCGCGATCGTGATCTCGACGTCTCAAATTTCGTTCAAAACGACACGTACATCCCACGGAGTTACACTTTTCAGCTTAAAGGACGGTCAAAGAGTTGTTTCGTCCAAGCGCGATCCGGCGTCGCTTTTTGAAAATCCGTCAAGATACAGACGTCAAAAGCTTCCGTCAACGGGAATAACGCTTTCCGATGCGGATTCGGGAACGGCGCAAATTAAGCTTATATAAAAGGAGGTATTATGAAATTCGGAAAGAAAACACTTGCTTTGATCATTTCGATTTTTGTGATTGTCACGCTTTCTGTGATCGCCATCGCGGTTGACAGCGATTACGACAGCACATCAGACCCCCTTGTTGCCAAATCTTATCTTGATTCCTCGCTCGAATCTCAACGCCTTGAATATGAAGCTATCATCAACGAACTTGAAAAAAGTATCGATGACAGACTCGAAAATATAGTTGATTCTTCGGACGGAAATCTTTATGTAACCGCAAATACAAGCTTCGAAGCCGTCACACTTGAAAAAGGTGATATTATTTACCCTAAGGACGGAATAATAGAAGTGATTGTTTGCTCCGGCGGAGCCGTTGCGTATGATCCCAACGGAACCGGCAAAATAATTAACTCTACAAAAGGTGTTGTTTTGGCAAACGGAAAAACGCTTGTTCAAAATCACCTCATCATTATCCCCGAAAGCGAAGGAAGGGGAGTTAAAGTTGTCTCATCTACGGGTGCTGAAATATTAATCAGAGGAGAATACACAGTTGAGCACACAAACTGAAAAGAAGGGGAAGGAACGTAAGTCCGATCCCCGCAAGCTCGCAGTGCGTATAATTGCATGGGTATTGATACTTATGACAGTTTTAACGACACTGTATACCGCTATCTACTTTATTGTGGAAGAGGTAAACGCGGCTGAACCGGAAGAACTCAACGTCGCTGTCGGCCTTGTCTACGGAAAATCCGTAGACTCGGCTTTTACTTCGACAACGACCGTTGGGTACACGGTAGGCTCCGAAAAAATCGAGCTTAAAGAAAAAACATTTACTCCTCTTTGGACGATACCCGATACACAAAAGGTTACTATCCTCTCGGATTATAATTACACTAAAAAATTGAATTCATACAGCCGGAGCGACAGCAATGTCGTTGTCGGCGGTTATCATATAGAGCTTGATTCAACCTACGATGACGCAGAACAGCTGGCAGAAGCCGTGAATATTGTCGAGCCTCTCATCGAAAGCAGCTCGCTTTACGCCATTCCGTCTTATATAAACGGAATTTTCAAGCTCAGAATCGGCAGCTACGCTACAAGCGACGATGCGGAAACGGCGTTGACGGAAGTACAATCTGTTTTAACGGATTTGACAATGCACGTTGTCTCGCCGTCCGTTACAGGTGTGACCGTCGTCGCGCATACCGAAGCAAAGATTCTTTTTGAATATGACTGTGCCGACGGTACTTATCTCGGACTTAAGCCTATTGAGGAGGGAACCTATACCGCAACCCCCGCAGGCAATATATATGACGGTGTTTTTGTCTATAAGCATTATGTAACTTCAAGCATTGACGGCATACAGGTCGTAAACGTGCTGTCAATCGAGGACTATCTCCTTGGTGTTGTGCCATATGAAGTCTCCAATTCTTGGCCGCTCGAAACGCTCAAAGCGTTTGCAATCTTGGCAAGAACATATGCCGTATCCTCGCTTAGTCAGTTTTGGAAGTCTTACGGCTTCAATCTTTGCAATACGGCAACAAGTCAGGTATATAGAGGACTTGGCAGAGCGAATACCAAGGTCATAACAGCCGTCGAAGAAACGAATGGGCTCATCGTTACATATAACGGACAGATTGCGGCAACCTATTATTCGTCGAGCGTCGGTGATTCGACAGTCGATTCTCGGTATATTTGGGGCGGTCAAGATTTGCCTTGGCTTCGAAGTGTTTCAACGCCTTGGGAGGAATACCGCGCTCATGACAAAGCTTTTTGGACAGTGGAGCTTTCGCCCTCCGATTTGCAAAAATGCCTCTATTCAAACGGATATACAACACTTACCTCTCCGATCGCGTCCGTCACGATAAACCAAACCGCCGGAATGAACTCGAATTATGTCTATAAGCTCACAATAACGGACGAAGCAAATCACACCGTTACGATCGAACGCACGGATAAGGTAAAAAACGCGTTTTCTTCGTACCTGAACAGCGCCAATTTCGTTGTCGGAAAGGGAAGTGCGACTTATATGACATATACGAGACTTGTTGCGCCGGAGGATTCGTCAAGCATTAAAACCGGCACTTTCGCCGTTGTGACATCGATCGGAAAATTGTTTTTCTCGTTCGGAAACGGAGTTAAAGTCTTGACTACAAGCGGCGAAAAGCTGTTTGTGCCGTCCGCCTCGGTCGGAGTTGTTACGGCTGATTCGGCAAAAACAAGCTCGATCAAGTCGATCACGGAGGATTACATAACAACGGAAACCGCCTATGCTTCCGATTCGAACAATTTCATCTTCGTCGGCAAAGGCTGGGGGCACGGAGTCGGTCTTTCGCAGTGGGGTCTTTATGATCTTGCCGCTGTTTTTGACGCAACCTATGACACAATGATCCGCGCTTATTGCGGTGAAGTCACATTTGAAGATTATCATCAGTATATCAAATAAAATCAAAAGCCGGTTGGGGAAGCTCCCAACCGGCTTAATTTATTGTTTTATGATGCTTTCCGCGTAACGCACGGTTTCCATTGCATCTTTTGCGTATTTGTCGGCGCCGATTTTGTCAGCATATTCCTGCGTCAGAACCGCTCCTCCGACGACAGTTTTGCACCAAGGTGCTTTTTCCTTAATAAGCTTGACGGTTTTTTCCATGGACGGTACGGTAGTGGTCATAAGCGCGCTCAGCCCCACAAAAGGCGCATTCGTTTCAATCACCTTGCTTACGATGACTTCCGGCTCAACGTCTTTGCCCAAATCAATAACATGAAAACCGTAATTTTCAAGTAAAAGCTTCACGATGTTTTTGCCTATATCGTGAATGTCACCTTTTACGGTCGCGATGATAAATATGCCCTTTGACCGAGCTTGCTCGCCGACAGCTAAAGACGCTTTTATCGTCCCGAATGCGTTCTTTGCGGCTTCGGCGCTCATCAAAAGTTGCGGAAGAAAGAAAGTTTTCTTTTCAAAACCTTCGCCTACAATATTAAGTGCGGGAATGATTTCATTGTTGACGATTTCAAGCGCGTCAATGCTTTGAAGCATTTTTTTTGTGATTTCGGAGGCTTTGTCCTTGAACCCCTTGATTATGGCGTCCTGAAGCTCGGAATGAATGCTTGCGCTTGAATCATTTGATTTAACGGACGTGCCGACTGTATTTGTAACTAATGTTTCCGCATTGGCGATATATTCGGCACAGTTTTCGTCCAAACCCTTTAGCGCGGAATACGTGTAATACGTCCGCATCATATCCACCGAATAAGGATTCATTATGGCGGCATCAAGCCCGTTTTCGAGCGCAAGTGCAAAGAAAGTTCCGTTTATCGCGTCACGGTTCGGCAAACCGAACGAGACATTGGATACACCGAGCAATGTGTGACAGGCAAGGTTTTCCTTGATCGCTTTCAGCGCCTTCAAAGTCGCAACGGCAGACTTGTTGTCTGCGCTTATCGTCATCGCCAAAGTGTCGAAAACGATGTCTTTTTTGTCAATCCCGTATTTTTTCGCGGTGCGAAGAATCTTTTCTGCGATTTCGACTCGTTTTTCAAACGCTTCGGGAATGCCGTTTTCGTCCAAAGTCAAAGCGACGACTACGCCGCCGTACTTTTTCACGAGTGGGAACACTGCCGCCATACTCTCCGTTTTGCCGTTCACGGAATTGACCATCGCCTTGCCGTTATATCGACGCAACGCGGCTTCCATCGCCGCTGCATTTGATGTGTCGATTTGCAAGGGCAGATCTGTGACAGCTTGCAGCTCGCACACGGTGTTTTTCAAAACCGAAACTTCATCTATGTCCGGCAAACCGACGTTTACGTCAAGTATGTGTGCGCCTTTTTCCTGCTGATTTACGGCTTCATTCAGGATATAATCAATGTCATTTTCCGTCAGCGCTTGCTTGAAGCGCTTTTTGCCGGTAGGGTTGATCCTTTCGCCGATCAGTATCGGACGTCTCCCGAATTGAACGGAATGCGTATACGACGAAACCACAGTCAAGTCCTTGCTTTTTATCGGTACAGGTGAAAGATTGCCGCTGTTTTTGTGAAGAAGCTTGATGTAGCTCGGAGTTGTTCCGCAACAGCCTCCGACGACGCGAACGCCTTTGCGGATAAGCTCGGTCAGATCGTCCGCAAATTCAGCCTCGGAAACGTCAAAAACGGTCTTTCCGTTTTCAGACTTCGGAATGCCCGCGTTCGGCTTCAAAATCACCGGAACGGACGCAGAAATAAGTAACTCGTTTGCCACGTCTGCCAGCTGCTTCGGTCCCAACGAACAGTTCGCGCCCAACGCATCGACGCCCATCCCCTCCAGCATAGCCACCATTGCGGATGGAGACGCGCCTGTCATAAGTTTGCCGTCCTCGCCGTACGCGTTTGTGACGATAACGGGTAAGGAGCTGTTTTCCTTTGCTGCAAGGAGTGCGGCTTTGGTTTCATAGCTGTCATTCATCGTTTCGATGAGGATAAGATCAACGCCGTATTTTACGCCGAGCGTAACTGTTTTTGCAAACACAGCTACAGCGTCTTCGAAATCAAGGTCGCCGAAAGGCTTCAAAAGTTTGCCGGATGGCCCGATGTCAAGCGCAATGTACTTTGGAGAATCGGATTTGCTGAGTTCTCTTGCGCGTTTTGCGTTTGTAACGGCAGCAGATATGATCAAATCCAACTCGTCGATTGAATATTTTAGCAAATTTGCGCCGAATGTGTTCGTTGAGACAACATTACTGCCTGCATTAAAATAGGCAAGGTGAATTTCGGTTATGATTTCGGGGTGAGAAACGTTCCATCTTTCCGGAAGCTCGCCGGGAAGCAGACCTTTTTCCTGCAAAAGCGTCCCCATTCCCCCGTCAAGATATACAATATTGTTTTTTAAGAATTCTCTGAAGTGCATTTTATACCTCTGAACGAGCATCCTTGCATTGTGCAAACGCAACATTTGTTCGCAGAATCGTGCGGATCTTCGTTTGTAAGCCCAATAAAAGCGGTGATTGACTTTGACGGCGACATCAAAAGGCTGTCCGTCAATGTAAGACCGATGCTTTTCGAGCAATTAAGCAAAGCAAAAATATCGGCTTGCGTTTCCAGCGGGACTTCACCGTAACCGGGACTGAAACGCGGCTTGGTTCCGACGGCTGACTCGCGAGCGATGTCTTCACAAAAAATATCGCCGAGAGCTTCGATGCGTTCGGTGCCTATTGCCTGAAACATAAGCGCCCTTGCAGGTGAAACGGACGAATATCGTGCGATCAGCCTGTCGATCCCGATGCCGACCGTGGCGGCGAACAGTATGACTTTTTTGCAGCCTTTAAGATTGGAAGCAAGAGCGTTCGACTTAACTTTGAATAAATCAAAATCGCATATATCATCTTTCACGGTGTAGGGAAGCTCGCAGTAAGAGACTTTGTAGTGAAGCTTGCCACGAACTTCGTCAATGCAATCGTTTAACAGCGCGCTAAGGCTCTCATCGGCAATTTTGGAGCCGGTGTAACGCAATATTTCTTTTTTACAAAAAGGAGGCTCGGAATATGATTTTGTTAATACAAGAGGAGTCATTTTCCAAGAATATCCGAAAGATTGCTTTGAATCTTTTCGGCAACGTCGGGCTTGTTCATGGAATAAACGTGTACATTGGTGATGCCGTTGGCGTACAAGTCGATAATTTGATCTGTCGCATAAGCTATGCCTGCCTGCTTCATTGCAGCCGGGTCAGAGCCGAACTTGTCCACAAGGCTCTTGAATCTCTGCGGCATGAACGATTCCGAAAGCTTGATTGCTCTTGCAACCTGGTTGACGTTAGTTATCGGCATAATTCCGGGAATGATCGGCACTGTAATTCCTGCTTCGCGGATTTTGTAAAGGAAATTGTACAGCAAATTGTTGTCAAAAAACATTTGCGTGGTAAGAAAATCGCAGCCTGCGTCAACTTTTTCTTTAAGATAGCGAATGTCCTCGGCTTGGTTCGCACTTTCGGGATGTACTTCAGGATAGCAAGCGCCGCCGATGCAAAAATCGGGATTGACAAGCTTCAACTCAGAAATCAAATCAATCGCGTGCTTGTAATCCCAGCCGTTGCGGTCGTTTTCCATTTCGGCAGGAATGTCGCCCCGGAGCGCCATAACATTTGTAATTCCGGCGTCGTTGATCTCTCGTATTTTTTGCTTAACGGTTTCTTTTGTTGAAGAAACGCACGTAAGATGCGCCAACGTGGGCACGCCGTAAAGCTCTTTAATGTTTTTTGCGATTTCCAAAGTATATTTGCTTGTTCCGCCTCCCGCGCCGTACGTCACACTCATAAAAGATGGATGAATCTTGGCGATTTCTTCCGTTGCGGATTTTACGCTTTCGAAATTTGATTCGGTTTTCGGAGGGAAAACCTCAAACGAAAGCGATAAACGGTTGCTTTTGATAATGTCGATTATTTTCATATTCGGTTCCTTTGATTTGGCTGAAAGACTCACTTTTTGATCGGAGTGAATTCGCCTTTTCTGAGCACGTCAAGCAGCTCGTCGCTTGTTTTGATTTCTTTTTCGGTCGTTATTCCACCGAGAGGCGTGTGGTTCGGATCATGAAAATCCGTTCCTGAGATGCCGATGAGCGAATTGCGCTTTGCCCAAGCCTCAGCGATGTCGTTGTACGATTCGTGCCACGGCGAAAGATTGGCGATTTCGATTCCGTCAAGCAAGTACGGATCCGTAACCATCATTGACGGACGAAACGGATGCGCCTGAAAGATCATCATGCCGTTTTCTCTGATTAAGGGCGCGAGCGTGTAAATGTTCATGTGTCTTGGATCGCCGAGATCCCTTAAAAAATCTTCGGTCAATCCGTATATGAGGTAGTCGCTGTTGTTTTCGCGCATGAAACGAATTTCCGCACCGAGCAAAACG
>CAYWAD010000071.1:0-7923 GCA_964456045.1 uncultured Lachnospiraceae bacterium | reverse complement strand
GGCGCAACCAACGGCGCGGATCTGTTAATCGAAAGCATCCCCGAAGCTTTGGCGGAAACATCTCGCGTTTGCTCGTCAGTCAATGTCGCAACAACAAAAGCCGGCATAAATATGGATGCCGTGAAAAAGATGGGCTCGATCGTCAAGCGTGCCGCGTACCTCACCCGTGACCTCGATTCCATCGGCGCAACGAAGCTCGTCGTCTTTGCCAATGTCCCCGAAGATAACCCGTTTATGGCAGGCGCATTCCACGGTACGGGCGAACCCGAACGTGTCATTAACGTCGGCGTTTCCGGTCCCGGCGTAGTTGCCGCGGCAATCAAGCGCGCGGGAGACTGCGACCTTACCGCCGTTGCCGAAACGATTAAAAAAACAGCCTTCAAAATCACAAGAGTCGGTCAGCTTATCGCAACCGAAGCGTCAAAAATGCTTGACGTCCCCTTCGGTATAGTGGATCTCTCTCTCGCTCCGACCCCTGCAATCGGCGATTCCGTCGCGTATATCCTCGAAGAAATCGGACTTGAACATTGCGGCGCTCACGGCACAACCGCAACCCTTGCAATGCTTAACGATGCCGTTAAAAAAGGCGGCGTAATGGCAAGCTCGCATGTCGGCGGACTTTCCGGTGCGTTCATCCCCGTCTCGGAGGACGCAGGAATGATCGAAGCGGCTTCGATCGGCGCTCTTACGCTTGAAAAGCTTGAAGCGATGACGGCGGTTTGCTCCGTTGGCCTCGATATGATCGCGATCCCCGGCGATACCTCGGACGAAATCATCTCCGGTATTATCGCGGACGAAATCTCCATCGGCGTCGTCAATAATAAAACCACCGCGGTCCGCATCATACCCGCCATCGGCAAAACCGTGGGCGACGAAGTGAACTACGGCGGACTTTTCGGCTCCGCTCCCGTTATGCCCGTAAACCGGTATTCACCGGCTAAATTTATCAACCGCGGCGGTCGCATCCCGGCGCCGATACAGTCCTTGAGAAACTAATAAAAAAGCACCTATCAACACGATAGGTGCTTTTTTCATTATTCGCTCACTCCGAAATAGGAAATCGGTAAACTGTAACCGATCGTTATGTCGTAATGTTCGTGATTTGTCACTGCAGTGTAGGACGTAATCTTGTATTCCGTCGAACCGATATTTACGGTTCCGAGCGTTTTGAAAATGTCCGAACGTCCACCGGAAGAAACAATGAGTTTTTTCGGATAATAAACAACGTTCAGATAAACCGTTATTCGTTGAGTTTTATCTTCCGCATCCGAGGAGAAGGTCTTTCTGTTGTAAGCAACCTTAGAAACATTCAAATAAATGTTTCCTTTTTCCGGCGATACGGGCGGATTTCCGATGTGAACACTCACATCGTCCCCCAACTCTTTCACCAATGCATTTCTTGCAATCGTACATAAATAAGCGCAAATCAAATCTTACCACCTCAGCTTCCTGAATGCGTTCATCGCGGAAATTCCGTTCTCGCGCATCGCTTTTGTCAGCGTAAAAATCCTTTCGGTGCTGCTCGTACCGTCCTTGTATTTTACGGAATAGTGTCCGTCCGATTTTGACGCAAGATCTCCGCTTGAGGACGCGGAAGAAAGCATCCATTCGGCGCAGTCCGCCGCGGCAATGTCCGAAACCGCACCGATCAGCTCGTTAGGTACCTCGTCAAAACCCGACGCGGCAAGAACCGTGTCCGTCGCCCGACTTATCGCAGCTTTTACGGTGTCGATGTCGTAACCGTCGTCCGACGGCGTAACGCGAAGCGAGCAGAGCCTCGCTTCAACTCCGCTTAAAATCTTTTCCGCAGTCGTCATCAGCCGAGAGAAATGATTCTTGCAATCGGAATGAGCTTGTCGTCGATTATCGAGCCGTCCTCATCGGCAGCAAGCTCCCAGTTCACGCCGAGCGCAAGCTCCGAGTCAGTAGGAGAAAGCGTCGCCTGAGAAGCCTTTACATAGTCGAACCCGAAGGGGTGAATGACCTTTCTCTGACGTGAGTAAAGTACGTCACAGCCGCCTTCCTCGGAGGGTGAACGATGCATTTCATAGGGAACCTTTGCACCGATGTTTTCGTAGAAGAACGCACCCTCACCGAGAATGTAAGATGTGTAAATAATGTTGCCGGAGGAGTCCGTTTTTGTGGGAAGCGCGTCGGAAATGATGACTGATTTGCCGTTCCAAGTGCCGATAGCAAGGTCGCGCGTGATGCCTGCCTTGTCCGTGTAGGTGAGATAGTTCATAAGCTGAAGATTTTCAAGATTTGTTGCAACCGCGGAGTGAAGAATTACCGCGCGGAACTTGCCCTTGGCGGAACCGCACGCACGCTGAATTGCGGCGTTGAGCGAAACCGCACCGACTTTGGATGCATCTCCGCTCTGTTTGCTTATGTCGTATGTGTGAGTGTCAATGAAGGAATTTTTAGCCGCGTAAAGCGAAGAATCGGAATTGCTTCCGGCGTTGAATATGCCCGTAAGCACGGAAATGAGCGTTGCTTCGTCCGCTTCTTCCCAATATTCCGCAACTTGATGCGCAACGTTGTCCATGTAGTCAACGCCGGCGAGATCGGACGCAAAATCGCGCTCGCTCCAAGCGTTCGCTCTGCCGACAACAACCGCACCGAATTCGTAGCAGGCTGTTTCCTGCGGCATAATGTCGCTTACGCCGTCATAGTTCTGCGCATTGCCCGAAATTGCACCGAAAAGCGGAATTCTCGCATACGCCGCATTGCCCGAACCGCTGAAAAGAGAACGAATTTCACTGTTGCCGACAAAAACGTGACGTGCAATAAGTTCGCTTTTCTTGACTGTGGGAACTCGTCCGACGTAATCACCGAATGCTTCGGAATCGAATATTTTGGAATCAAACTGTCTTTTCATAGTAAACCTCTTTTATTATAAATTTTTATTTGCGACCTCTGTAAAGTCGCATGTATTCGCTGTAGGAAAGCTCCTCCGGCGCAATGTCGCCGTCAGCCTCCTCAACAGGCGATATGCCTACAAAGCTGTAGCAGTCCTTTGCGTCCGTGTCCTGAGCGAAAAGATACGGCATCGAAGCCTTGAGCGACGAAACCGCCTCCGAAAGACCGCTCGGCTCACCGTCAAAATCGTTGCCGTCCCAGTTAAAATCGAGGACGGAACGCGCTGCGGTGAGATTTTTCGCGCCCGCAACGGAAAGCGCACCGTTTAACGCAACCGTAAACTTGTGACCGAGAGCTTCGCTTGTAAGCTCGGATTTGACGACCGCAAGCTCCGCTTGTATTTTCTCAAGCAGTGCCTCCGCCTTGTCCTCGTCAATTCCAATGCCCAAAAGGAAATTTTTGTCCATTTTGCCTCCTTGTTATTGCTTGTATTCCGACGGTAAGCCAAGCCGTTCAAGTTCTTTTTCAACATCGTCAACCATAGGGTGAGATGCAATGAGCGTTCGCGGCGAAAGAATACCGGTCGATGCGGAAAGCGAATCAATGACGCTCGATTCATTAACGAGCAAGTCGCGATTGATGATGATGTCCGCCTTGACATGCCTGAAATCGCCCTTTCCCGTGTAGAAAAGATACGAACGAATAAAGCCTATCCATTCGTCAAAAGCGAAGCCAAGCTCGTTTTCAAAGCCGTTGGCGTCAAGATCGATGTCCGAGTAAATGGAAAGTACGTTCATCCTGTTCGGATTGCCCGAAAGCCGCGAATCGTGCGAATCGAAGCCGCGACAGCATTCGATTAAGGCTTCCGTAAGCTGACTTGTCAATGCCTCGTAATTGCCCGAATCAACGGCAACGCTGAGCGACTCAACTCCGCCGTCCCCGTTCGAATCGGAACGAACCTTTACGGCGCCGTAAGTCGCAAGATTGTGTCTGAATTCGCCGAGATCCTCGCCGTCGAAATTTTTAAGCACCAAAACAGTGTTTCGGCAGTTCTCTGCCATGCTGTCGCAGAAGGAGGATTGCAGCTCGTTCAGCGCGTCCTGTAGGCTCTTTGCACGACGTATCATCGGAATGCCGTCAATGTTGTATTTGACCGGAATTATCGGGATTCTGTCCCATTTGAAGCAGCGCCCGCTTGAATCACGGAAATGATATGCCTGCCTTTCCACTAAATGCAAACTGCCGCGATTACATGAAAATTCTTCAATGCCATCCTCGGTGTAGACGAAAATGCGCTCTCCTCGCTCGGACTTTTTGTTGACGTAAGTCTCAGTCGGACAAATTCGAACGAGTGCGTCAAGCTTGGTGTGCTCCGCATCGTGCCAAAAGGGAAGGCACATCGTCGAATCGAACAGACGCAGCTTAAGCTCACCCCGTTCGTCAATGTAGGGGTGAAGCCAGGCAACACCGCAGTTTATTGCCTCAGTCGCCGCACGTCTCCACAAAGTCTGACCGCGCTTGCCGAAATGCTTTTTCAAAACGTCGGCAAAAGCCTTGTTTTCCGTATCTACAGTCAAAGCGCGACCGAGCGAGTAATTCACCTTTTGATCCACAATTCGCCCGTACTGGTTGTTCACGATCCTTGCACACGGCAAATCGAGATATACAGTCTCGCCGTTTTTGCCGATCGCAGTCTTGTGACGGTGCAAAACGTCGTGATTGCCGCGATAATAACGCTTGGCGTCGCACGCTTCAAGGCGTGTGGGAGACATGCGGAAATGCGCAATCTCCGATTCAAGCATATCAGCGTAAAATTTGTTGATGTTTGTTTTCATTTTTTGTGACCACCTTGCCGTTTTGTATATTAAAATCCTTTCGTAAGCGTTAAAAGCTGAATTTCGATTCCGACGTTGCCTCCGTGACCGCGTATCGCATCGCGTCCATTAAATGATCGCCGCCGCCTACAGGGCGGTTTACGGCGTAGCCACCGCGATCAGCCTCCCAAACGTAACTTCTTATCTCGCCTATGAAATTCTTGCATAAGGGACTCACCATGATCTTGAAGCGCTGAACTCGATCTATGCCGTTGAGAATGCTGCCTTTACCCTTGGATGCCGCACGTATGCCGCGAATCCCCATCGCGCGCAGCTCGTCAATGAGACGCGGCTCCGCCGAATCCGCGATTATCCTCACCCTGCCGAACCCGCGCTTCTTCAAAAGCGAAGCCAAAGCCTCGCAGGTCAGTCCGCGCTCGTATATCTCGTCAAAGACGTATAAAATTTTAGAAGTTTTGCACATTATTCCGCAAAACAGCGCCGTCGGATCGTTCGTGTAACCGAAATCAAGCCCGAATATCGCTTCCGTATCAGACCGGGACAGCAGCTCTTTCGAATCAAAATCCGCAACCTCAAACGCAGGATAAACAAGACCGCTCGTTGCCCCCCATTCGCCGAGACCGGCAGTCCGGTAACGCTCCGGACGTGACTTTTTCATATCCTCGAACATCCGTATGTCCGATTCGTCAAGAAATTCGTTTGTCTTGTAAGTAGTAGTGTCGCGAAAAACGTCTTTGCTCGGCGGAGAATCGAAAAAACGCTTCTTTAACCAGTGATGCTCACTCCAGGGATTGAAGGTGAGTGTCAATTGTTTGAAATATCCCTCCGGAATTGTACCGCGAATAAGCTCGTCAATCATGTTAAAATCTTCTTCGCTCGCGATTTCGAACGCTTCCTCGCACCAAAGCCAGCAGAGGACACCCTTGCTGACGGAGATCGACGTCAGCTTCATCGGGTCGTCAAGCCCCTTGAAAAATATTTTTTGCCCCGTCCGCTTGCGAGTGATCTCCAAAGGCGAGGTCTTGAAAATGAACTCCTTTGAAACACCGAGCCTTTCGGCAGCCCACTTCAGTTCGGTGTAGCAGGAACGCTCCAGAGAGGAGTAAGTACGCCGCACAACAAGCAAATTCGCAAGCGGATATTTTCGCAGATTGTAAATGAACCACAGCGCTGCTGTCTTGGACTTTTTGGAAGCTCGCGATCCCTTTATGACCCGGTATCTCCCTTTGAAATTCCAAAATCTGTCGTACCCCTTGCCAACAGCGTCATGTATGTCAATCCGCTTCATCGTAATTGTCTTCGTCCGTGCCGTCAAAGAGCTCCTCGCCGACAATAATTACTCCCGAATCATCATTGTCGCCGTCGAGTATGCCGTAACGTCGCGCCAGCATTTCAGCCGCGGACATTCGCTCCTTGACAGATGCGGACTTTTTGATTACCCTCGCACGCTTTTCCGTTTTGCCTTCCTTGCCCGTCCTCTGCTCGACAACAACGACCGGATCGCGAACGTCGCCGCGCATAACGGATGTGAGCATGCGAAGAATTTCGGACGAGTCTGCAATTTTTTCTGCGTTCTCGTCATCGTTTTTTAAGGCGCGTTTCTTAATCAAAGCGTCCCCGATTCCGGGCTTTTTGTAGCCGGCTTCGGCAGCAGCTTCCTCCGCAGACATACCCGAATCGTAAAGCTCGTAAAAAATGCGCGCCCTTTCAGTAGGATTTATATGCTATCACCCCCGAAAATGCAAATGCGATAACAGCCTCAATACCGCAATCAATGAAAAAACGTAACTGTTTCGAACCGTAGAGAGCATGACCGTCGCCGCGTAACTCACACAAATCCGCGTCAAAAGTCGTATGCTTCGCTTGCCTTCATAAGCTTGTCCGAAAGCTCCGCGATTATCTCGGTTACGGATGAAAAACCGCAAATTTCAAGTATTTCCGAAATCGACAGCTCCTCAATGCAGTCCGAGCAGACAAAACCGCCTGAGCGACCGCCCGGCTCGTAAACGTAAAGCTGCCCCTGATGTATCTGCTCGCCGCAAACAGAGCAAATCAGCGCGCCGTATTCGCGCTCCTCCATGGGACAACCGTCGTAATGCCCGAATTCAAAATCATAATCGCAAATATCACACATAAGCTTCACCACCGTTCTGAACAAATGTTCGTTTTTTTGCGAATATAAAAACACGCCGGGAGAGCGTGGTTTTCATATCGTGCCGTAATTATACCACAATTTGGCAAAAAAATCAATCGGCAAAACGAACAAAAGTTCGTGATTGGCGCAAATTCGATCATAACAAACGAAATCTTCTCCGAAAAATATAGTGTTGACAAGGAAAATCTATTATCTTATAATAAACCCAAGCAACGAAAAAACGACGTCGGTAAATTGCGTATATTTTATTCAATTAGCACAAAATTGAAATCTTTTTGTCGATTTTTGCGCAGTAAACCCCGATTAACGGAGATTTTTATGAAGGTTACATATCTTTGTCACAGCGGATTCGCCGTCGAAACCGAGTCCGCAATGCTTGTGTTTGACTATATCAAGGGCGATCTGCCCGAACGGGGAAAAGGGAAGAAGCTCGTCTTTTTTGTCTCCCATTATCACGACGACCATTATTCCGAAAATATATTTTCATATTCCGACGCCGACGTTTGTTATGTCCTCGACTCAGGCATAGTGCATTACCCCGAAAACGTAAAAATCAACTTAGTCTCGGAGCGAAAATGCTACTCTTTCGGAAACATGACCGTCAAAACTCTGCGTTCAACCGATTGCGGCGTTGCTTATCTTGTCAAAATCGACGGACATACAATATACCACGCAGGAGATTTGCACCTTTGGGTTTGGAAGGGCGCGCATCCGTTCCAACGAAACGCCGTCAAATATGCTTTTGAAAGCGAGCTTTCATCACTCGAAAACGAAAAAATCGACGTAGCTTTTCTGCCGCTTGATCCGAGGCAGGAGGACGAGGGCAGCCTCGGCTTCGATTACGCAATGAAAACGCTTGATATAAAATTTGCCGTTCCGATGCATTTCTGGGAAGACGCAAATTACGTAAAAAGCTTCGTCGCATCCGAAAAAGCAGCCTCATATCGCGAAAGAATGTGCGTCTTGCTCGCAGAGGGAGAAAGTGCCGAGCTTTTCGAATAAACAAAAAACGCGCCGAAGCTCCCTGCTGGTAAAACAGTAATTCGCAATTTTCTTGGAACAGGCATGATGTTT
>CAYWAD010000070.1:0-7934 GCA_964456045.1 uncultured Lachnospiraceae bacterium | reverse complement strand
TGTTTTCTTCCTTGCGAGAACGAACGGAAACGGTTCCGTCTTCTTTTTCTCTGTCACCGACGACGAGAACGTAAGGAATCTTCTGAAGCTGAGCTTCGCGGATCTTGTATCCGATCTTTTCGTTTCTGTCGTCAAGCTCGACTCTGAAGCCTGCCGCAGCGAGCTTTTCCTTAACTTCAGCCGCATAATCGTTGACTTCGCCGCGAATCGCGGTAACTCTCATCTGCACGGGAGCGAGCCAAAGCGGGAACGCGCCTGCGAAATGCTCGGTGAGAATTCCGATGAAACGTTCTATAGAACCGAAAACAACGCGGTGAATCATGACCGGGCGATGCTTTTCGTTATCGGCACCGACGTAGGTGAGATCAAATCTTTCGGGGAGGTTCATATCAAGCTGGATCGTGCCACACTGCCATGTTCTGCCGAGACAGTCGCGGAGGTGGAAGTCTATTTTAGGACCGTAGAACGCGCCGTCGCCTTCGTTTACGATGTAATCAACACCAAGCTCGTCGAGTGCGCCGCGAAGTCCTTCCGTTGCAAGCTCCCACATTTCGTCTGTGCCGATGGAGTCTGCGGGACGGGTTGAAAGTTCAACATGATAAGAGAATCCGAAAAGTGTATAAACTTTATTTATAAGATTGTATACACCCTTGATTTCATCTTTGATCTGATCGGGACGCATGAAAATGTGTGCATCATCCTGAGTGAAATTGCGAACTCTCATAAGACCGTGAAGTGCGCCGGAAAGCTCATGACGGTGAACAAGTCCGAGCTCTCCGCAACGAACGGGAAGCTCGCGATAGCTCCAGATCTTTCTCTTGTAAACGAGCATTCCGCCGGGACAGTTCATGGGCTTGATCGCAAAGTCTTCGCCGTCTATCTGAGTCGTGTACATATTGTTTTTATAATGATCCCAGTGACCGGATCTTTCCCAAAGAGCGCGATTGAGCATGATGGGAGTTTTTATCTCCTCATAGCCTGCCTTCGTATGTTCTTCTCTCCAGAAATTTTCAAGAAGATTGCGGAGAACCATACCTTTGGGCATAAAGAACGGGAAGCCGGGACCTTCTTCGTAAATATCGAAAAGGTCAAGTTCACGGCCGATTTTTCTGTGGTCGCGCTTTTTCGCTTCTTCCATCATCGTTTTGTATTCGTTCAAGAGAGTTTTGTTCGGGAACGCAACACCGTAAATTCTGCGGAGCATCTTGTTCTTTGCGTCGCCCTCCCAATAAGCGCCTGTGAGCGCTGTCAACGAAAACGCCTTAACGATACCTGTTGCAAAGAGGTGAGGACCTGCGCAAAGATCGGTGAATTCGCCCTGACGGTAGAAGGAAATCTCCTCGCCTTCGGGCACGCGGTCGATGAGAAGCACCTTATACGGCTCGTCTTTTTCTTCCATGAGCTTCTTCGCCTCGTCGCGAGGGAGTGTGAAGCGTTCGATTTTGAGATTTTCCTTGACGATCTTCTGCATTTCCGCTTCAATCTTCGAAAGATCTTCCTGAACGAAAGGAGTATCGCGGTCGATGTCATAGTAGAATCCGTTTTCGATCGCGGGACCTATTGTAAGCTTCGCTTCGGGGTACAAACGCTTTACCGCCTGCGCGAGAATGTGACTCGCGGTATGGAAGAAGGTATGCTTGCCTTCCGCGTCGTCGAAGGTGCAGAGCTTGACTTCGCAATCGGAATTGATCTGATGAGTGAGATCGACTGTCTCGCCGTTCACAACGGCTGCGATGATCTCGCGGGATATAACGCCGGCTTCTTTGGCGGCGTCAAAAACCGAGATTGGAGCGTCACCGACATATTCGGCGCCGCATGAAAAATTTACCTTAAACATAATATCTCCATTCTGCCGTAATACGGCAAATAAAAAATAACAAAAACAGTGTTTGCACAGCTGCAAAACAGACGATTTAATAAAAAAACGGCAGTCTACGGTCATTGACCGTAACTGCCGGGGTGCGTGCAAAGCACACACGGTTCCACCCGTGCTTTAACTTTGATATGTTGTGTTGAAAAACGAAAGGCGGTACACATGGCTTGGAGCGGTGCGCGGTTCCAGCAATCGGAAAGTATCCGATTCCGCGACTTCTCTGTTTCCGTCAGGGCAGTCATGTGCGTATTCTTTCGGTTTGGCCGATCAGAGTGCGGCGTTACGTCTGCGATTGTACTCAGATCGCGGATTTACGATCTCTCGCCAGTCAAGATCTCCTCTTTCGAGAGCGTGGATGATGACCTCTGCCGTTGCGATGTTTGTCGCAAACGGTATGTTGTGAGAATCGCACATACGGAGCAGGTGATACTCAGCTTCGTCAAATTCGCGCTTCGGTGTAACGGAGCGGAAATAGAGGAGTATATCCACTTCATTGAAAGCGATTCGGGAAGTGATCTGCTGTTCTCCACCGTGACTTCCGGGTAAGAGAGATTCGATTTCGAGACCGCTTGCATCGGAAAGAACCGTTGCGGTCTTGGCTGTCGCGCAGAGGTGATGCTTGGACAAAATTCCGCAATATGCAATGCAGAACTGTGTCATAAGTTCTTTCTTGGTGTCGTCGGCGATTATTGCAATTTCCATAAGCCGTCCGCTTGCGCGGCTCCTTTTCAGATAATTTAATGGTTATATGTTGGTTATTTTCGCTTGGATTTGACTCCGCTCAAAAGCGATATGTCGTAACCTCGCATACGCATTGCGATGTTATAGAACGCATCCGGAGCCGTCGATTTCGGAACCGTTGCGGCAGGCTTGCCTTTTTCTTGGTTTTTCTTCATTGCCTCATCATAGGGGACAACGCCCAAGAGGGGAATCCGCGCCTCATCGATGATGTCCTCGACAGAACTGCCGTCACCTTTGCCACGATAGCAATTGACGATTAAGTGTAGGTTTTTGACACCCGAATCCGAAAGCTCGCTCGCGGTTTTTGCCGCGGCGCGAATTGCCGGAGCCGACGGAGTGGACACGATGATCGCTTCGTACACGATTTCGGAATAAACCGCAAGCGGAAAGCTGATTCCGCCGGAGGTATCTATTATCAGATAATCCGCGTTTACCGCATCCGCGCAAATCACAGCGGCACGGGCAACCGTAACGGGGTCTATATCGTGGGCGGAAGCCGGAACCGAACAATAAAAGAGATTTTCACATCTCGGATCGGTCAAAATCGCTTCCACCGGTGCAACTCTGCCTTTGGCAACATCCGAAAGGTCAAACAGACCCGAATCTTCGTAACCGAGAAAAAGATCCGCGGTGCGATTTTTAAGGTCGCAATCCGCAAGCATTACCCGAACGCCTCCGAGGGCGAGCGTAAGCGCGAGATTGACGGCAACGGTGGACTTACCGACACCACCCTTGCACGACGTGACAAGGAATATGTTTCGGGTTTCCATTCCGCATCCTCCAAACTACGCCACAATAACACATTAGTATGAAAAAAGTATAGCACAAAACTTTTTTCTTGTCAACAAATTCACATCAAAAAAACTTGCCTTCAAAAGCAGCTGTTTGACAAAAAATCTCAAAATAAATTTCATGTGGCGGAGAATTGTTTATTTTTCATATTGTATTCGAAGTTTGTCTATTGTATAATTAAAGTAATAATAGGTACAATTCCCTAACTATGATTACAAGGAGATGTCATCAACATGATTAACGAGATTATAGCTAAACTCACAGAGAGCGACGCAGAGGTAGGAGCGGCTGTTTTGGCGGAATATGACCGTCAGAAATCCAGAATCGAGCTCATTGCGTCCGAGAATTTTGTTTCCGAGGCTGTTATGCTCGCGGCTGGTTCGCCTCTCACCAACAAATATGCCGAAGGCTATCCGTCCAAACGCTATTACGGCGGTTGCGAATATGTTGACGTAGTTGAAAACATCGCGCGAGAAAGAGCGTGCCGTTTGTTCGGTGCGGAGCACGCAAATGTTCAGCCGCACAGCGGCTCGCAGGCAAATACGGCTGTTTACGTTGCGCTTCTCTCACCCGGTGACACCGTTATGGGCATGAGCCTTGCGGCAGGCGGTCATCTTACTCACGGAAGCCCCGTAAACCTTTCGGGACTTTACTATAATTTCGTTCCCTACGGCGTTGATGACGAGACTCACCTTATTGATTATGATAAAATGCAGGAGCAAGCGTATGAGTGCAAGCCCAAGATGATCGTTGCCGGCGCTTCCGCATATCCGAGAATTATTGATTTCGCTCGTATGAGAGAGATCGCGGACTCCGTAGGCGCGTATTTGATGGTCGATATGGCACACATCGCAGGTCTCGTTGCCGCAGGACTGCATCCGAGCCCCGTTCCCTATGCGGATGTTGTAACGACAACCACTCACAAAACCCTGCGCGGACCTCGCGGCGGTATGATTCTCTGTCGTGAGGAACTCGCCAAGAAGATAGACAAAGCTATATTCCCCGGAATCCAGGGAGGTCCGCTTATGCACATCGTTGCGGCTAAGGCGGTTTGCTTCGGCGAGGCGCTCAAGCCGGAATTCAAGGAATATCAGGCTCAGATCGTCAAGAACGCTCGCGTTCTCGCGGATACGTTGCTTGAGGGAGGTTTCCGTCTCGTTTCCGGCGGAACCGACAATCACCTTATGCTCGTTGACCTTCGTCCTTTCGGCGTTACGGGCAAGGATTTCGAGCACAATCTTGACGAAGTCGGCATCACGCTCAACAAAAACGCTATTCCCAACGATCCCGCGTCCCCGTTTGTAACGAGCGGCGTCAGAATCGGTACACCTGCGGTTACTTCTCGCGGAATGAAGGAAGCGGAAATGGTTGAGATCGGTAAGCTTATTACGGCAGTTGCGAAAGATCCCGTCGGCTCGGCAGAAGCGGTCAAGGCAGGCGTTATCTCCCTTTGCGAGCGCTTCCCTCTCTATAACTGATCATAATGATAGGCATTTTTGACAGCGGACTCGGTGGCTTGACAGCTCTCAAAGAGCTTGTCAAGCGCTTGCCGAACGAGGACTTCGTATACTTCGGCGATACCGGTCGTGTACCGTACGGAACGAGATCCGTTGAAACGATAAAAAAATATTCGCTTGAAGATTTGAGGTTTCTTTCCTCGTTCGGAGTCGATGTGGTGCTCGTGGCTTGCGGCACCGTTTCGTCAACCGCGCTTTCGGATTTGAGAGCCGCTTCGGACAAAAAGATATACGGCGTTATCACGCCCACCGTCGAAGCTGCCGTCAAAGCGACTGAAAACGGCAAAATCGGAGTTATCGGTACAAACGCGACGATCAAAAGCGGAGCTTTTGAGACCGGCATACTGGAGCGCGAACCGTCTATGTTTGTCAAAGCGATAGCATGTCCGCTTTTTGTGCCGCTTGTGGAAAACGGTTTCTCCGTCCCCGGCGACGAAGTGACGCTTGCGGCGGTAAAACGCTATCTTGAACCGCTGCGCGAGGACGATATAGACACTCTCATCCTCGGTTGCACACATTATCCGATCATCAGTTGGGCAATTTCGGAGGTGCTTCCGGGCGTAAAGCTGATCAGCTCCGGTGCCGCGGCAGCGGACGCGGTTGCGGACGACGTACTCTCCGGACGCATAAAAACCACCCTCGGCAGCGGAAGCATCCGTTGCTATTGCAGCGATATGCCATCCGACTTTGAATCAACCGCCGCCGTATTTATGGGCGATGTGCAGATCGGACGTGCACAAAAGATTAACATCGAAGATTATTCTTTGTAATAGTCAAAATACAAGGAGAACACCAATGAAAAACGGAAAGATAGGCTACGCTGTCGTAGGTCTCGGAATCGGTCGCGCACATATGGATGCCGCAGCCGCGTCCGAACGCGCCGAGCTTGTTGCCGTATGTGATTTGATCGAAAAAAAGCTTGAATCGGCAAAGAAAAAGTACCCCTATGTACTGACATATAAGGACTTTGACGAAATGCTGAAAAACGATGAAATTGACATCATCAGCATTTGTTTGCCCAGCTCCATGCACGCAGAATATGCGTGCCGCGCGATGGCAAACGGCAAACACGTGCTGATCGAAAAGCCGATCGACATAACGCCCGATGCCGCCGCAAAAATAGAGGAGGCTCGCGTAAAATACGGTCGCGTTGCCGCAGTAGTTCATCAGAATCGTTACAACGCGCCGATGAAGCCCATCAAAGACGCTCTTGATTCCGGCAGACTCGGCAAGCTTGCCGTTGCGACTTTCGGAGTCAAGTGGTATCGCGAACAGAGCTATTACGATAACGGCTGGCACGGCACCTGGGCGATTGACGGCGGCGGCTCGCTTATGAATCAGGCAGTGCATACCGTAGATTTGATGCAGTGGCTTCTCGGCAAGGTCAAGTCCGTAAGTTCCGTTGCCAACATCTGTGCGCATGACATCGAAACCGAGGACGTTACCGCGTCCGTTATCACTTTTGAAAGCGGTGCAGTTGCAACATTCGTGTCAACGACTTGCGCCTATCCCGGAATTTCAACCGAAATATCGTTTTACGGCACCAAAGGTTCGATCGAAGCCGATGCCGACATACTGAAAACGTGGAAGCTTGTTCCCGTTGACGAGGACGTTGACGAGGAGGACGAGGAAGAAGAAATGCTCGCCAAGTACGGCAAGGGTAACGGACGCCTGAAAGCGGAGGATCCGTCTCTTTTGTTCGGGCACGAAGCTGTCGTTGAGGACATGATCGCGTCCGTATTGGACGGTCACGACCCGATGATAATGCCGCTTGAAGCAATTAAGAGCGTCCGTATCGTGGACGCAATCTACCGTTCGGCGAAAACGGGACAGATAGTATATATTGACTGATTATGAAAAAAGGACTTTTTTCCGTTACCTTTCGATCGCTCGGAAGGAGTGAAATAACGGAGCTGACAAAAAAAGCGGGACTTGATTCCGTCATTTGGGGCGGCGATGTGCACGTCCCGCATGGCGAGTTTGAGCTTGCCGAAAATACGAAAAAACTGTGCGATTCTTTCGGCGTAAGCACCGAAGTTTACGGATCGTACCATAAACTGACAAACGACGATTACAATACTGTTTTCGATACCGCGATAGCGTTGGGATCGAATGTCGTTCGTGTTTGGGCGGGTACAAAGGGCTCTGCCGATATGCCGACAGAGGAACGTGACGTGCTGGTTCGTCGTCTCCGCGAAGCAGCGGATGTTGCCAAGGAAAAGGGACTCACGCTCGCGTTTGAATATCACGGCGGAACGCTCACCGACGACGCGGAAAGCGCCGTCCGTTTGATAAACGAAGCCGAAAGGGACAATGTTCGCTTGCATTGGCAACCGAATCAGTACCGCGACTTCGATTTTAACGTCCGCGCGCTCAAAACCGTTGTGCCGTTTGTTGACGCGGTTCACGTTTTCGCGTGGAAAGAAAACGACAGATTCCCGCTTGCTGTTCAGGAACATGAATGGCGCACATATTTTGACATTTTGACTGAGCATGGCAAGTGTTCGCTCGCCGCGCTTGAGTTCGTCCCCGTCGAATGCAGGGACGACCTTATGCGAGACGCGGAAACGCTTGACAAGCTTATAAGACGTACTTATTAATGGTGATGAAAATGAAAAAAGCCGTGTTTGTCGGAAGTGCAGGCAATATCTCGTACGTTTACGCGGACAAGACTCTCCGCGCACTTGAGGCGGAGCTTGAATTTGCCGCGCCGATTTATTCGAAAAAGAACGCTTTTGAAAGAAAAACCGAGCTTGCGGATGTAAAATTCATCTTTTCGACTTGGGGAATGATCGCGTTTTCCGAGGACGAAATAAAGGAAATTTTTCCGTCGCTTGAAGCCGTATTTTATGCGGCAGGCTCCGTTCAGGGCTTCGCACATCCGTTCATAGACGCCGGAGTTAAGGTTTTTTCCGCATGGGCGGCGAACGGTGTCCCCGTCGCGCAGTACACGGTTGCGGAAATTTTGCTTGCTTTGAAAGGATTTTTCGCAACCCTCCACCGTCACGGTG
>CAYWAD010000069.1:0-8084 GCA_964456045.1 uncultured Lachnospiraceae bacterium | reverse complement strand
CTCGACAAAACATAAGGCGTATAAAGCATATTCAAATAATCAACGATCTTATCGTAGCTGTTCAGCTTTCCGTACCTGACCATTTCATAATACGGAGCGCTTCCGCCTTCTTTCGTATAAATGTAATATTTATCGTAATCATCAACAACAGACGAAACATATTTACGAACATAACATTCGGGAAGCAAATCGTCATACTCGTTAGAAAAATTCGAAGCGCAAGCAATGCGATACATCACAGCTTTCATCAGTTCATTGTACCCCGTACCTTTTGAAAGATACTCCGACACAAGATCGCTTATCCGATCATTGTCGTCAACTGCGTACAAGAACGTATCGTCATCTGCGTCGTTTTCAACCCATACGGATTCGTCTCCATTGTACGGATAATAATGATCCGGAAAACTTCCGTCGTACCATTCGATGAAAATACATCCATGTTCAATTGCATAGTCTCTTGCAAACGAATCTCCGTCTCCGAACAATCTGAAATTGGCTTTATCTTCAATTCCGTCCAAAGCGTTGTCCGCAATCGTCGTAAGTGGCAAGCCCTTATAAGTATCGGGGATAACATATTCAATTTGATTTTTAACTTGAGCAAGCTCAACATGATCGCTGTAAACGCGATATTTTGCATTATCGTCATTAACTATTTTATACGATGTGTCAACCTTTGGGTCAGGCTCGGCGTCATCTGTTTCGACATCGGTCTCTTCTTCCGTTTCTTTTTCGCTATCCGAATCGGCTTTGCTTTCCTCAAACGATTCGCTCGCGCCGACTGTATCATCGGTCGAGTCCTCGCTCGGTTCCTTTTCGGAACACGCAGGCAACGCAATCAAAAAAGCCACTGCCAAAATCAAGAACAGTTTATTTTTCATACACTTACTCCTTTTAATATATTTTCGGAACAAAAAAACTTTCCGTTCCTATATTTAGGACATCATTGTAAAAAGAGTATGTCAACATGTTTTTCGAGAATCGTCATTTATTACAAACGATTCGACAAACTAAACAAAGCTTACAAAAAAAGCCTGCTTTGATAAAGCAGGCTTTTTTCATTATTAATCGTAAAAATAGTGGCTGCCGAGTTTATACATATAATTTCGGTTTTCGGACGCCCATCCGGTTCCTGTCGAATTGAAGAACATGATGCGCTTGTCATACGTGTATCCCTCAAGCACCATCTTAGCCGCAATCAGGCTGTCGGCGTTCGGTTCTTCATCAAATCTCGATGAATCAACAACTGTAAACTGATTTTCCTGATACACAACATTCTTAACCGTATCCGGAAATTCCGCGCTGTTCACTCTGTTCATTATAACACTCGCAACCGCAAGTTTGCCGTTAAACGATTCATTTCCCGCTTCAAGATATACAACATGAGAAATAAGGTACAGCGCTTCCGAATCGTAAAAATCGTCCGCGCTCTTGATGTATCCGTCCGAGCGTGAAACGTGTATTCCGTCATCTTTTTCACTGACAGTACACAAAAACGCCTTTGCCAACGCCGATATCGGCGCTATCACCTTTCCGCTGTCAACCGCAACCGTCACCTTCGGTTTTCCCGATTTGGCAAACGGAATAACCCTACCGTTCGCTATAATATACGGATCCTTAACCGACGCCGAAAGGGATATTCCGTCAGTCTTAACCTTTGCCGTATCGCCATTGTCGCTGACAGAATGTTCATTTGCGTCCACCGCAGACGCGAACAAGCAAACGGGCGCATAAGCCACTCCGTCTATATATGTAGCTTCAAACGACGTCACAAGCGTGTCACCGACATAAACAGGCAAACTTTCCGTCGGAGCAGGTTCGGGATCAGACTTTGACGTAGTCGTTGTCTCCGGAGGCTTTGTCGTCGTTTCCGGTGCTTTTGTTGTGGTTTCGGGCGGTTTCGTGGTCGTTTCCGGAGGCGCCGTGGTCGTTTCCGGCGGATCTGTTTCGGTTTCCGTTTCCGTATCTGTCTCCGTTTCAACATCGGTTTCCGTCTCCGTTTCGGAGTCACTTTCAGATTCCGATTCAAAATCCGAATCATTATCCGATTCCGAGTTAACACCGCTGTCCGATTCCGAATCAATAACATTTTTGTCCGAATCCGAATCAACATTCGCACCGGTTTCATCGGCAACGGGGAACTTCGAGGGGGAGTTTTCCGTTGCGGCGTCGTCTCTGAACTGCGCCCCGACAAAATAAACAACAACCATAATAAGCGCAATTATCAACGCCGCCGACAAAAGCACACTTCCGCTAAGCGTACTTTCAGTCCGTTTCGGTTTTATCTGCATCCTCTCGTTCTTCCTTTCTAATCATTTTATGCCGTAGAATGCCTTCGCATTCGCAAAAGTAAGTTCTCCGACTTCATCCGCGGTCATGCCGAGAATATTTCCTATCGCCTCCGCCGTATACACCATATAAGCGGAATAATTAAGCTTTCCTCTGTGCGGCACCGGCGCAAGATACGGACAATCCGTTTCAAGCAAAATTCGATCGTGCGGAATCGCCGCAACAGATTCCTTTGGCTTAACGGAATTCTTAAAAGTCAAAACGCCGCCAAACGAAAACGAAAATCCCATTTTCGCATACTGACGAGCCATCTCCGCACTGCCCGAATAGCAGTGGAGCATGATCTTTTCTCCGGAATATTTCTTCAATATATCAAATGTATCTCCGCACGCGTCTCTTGAATGTATAACAACCGGCAAGCCGTGCTTTTTCGCAAGCGCAAGCTGTGCTTCGAAAAGTTCAAACTGCGCTTCGCGATCCGTTTCGGGGTAATGATAGTCGAGCCCGATCTCCCCGACAGCAACACACCTCGGATGTGAGAGCATCCCCTCAAGCTCCGCAAGCGCGGAGTCAAGATCGTCATAAGATGACGTTTCTGTCGGATGTATGCCGGCTGATACGTAAATTTCGGGTAACGTATCGTCTGTAATCGAAAGCTCCGCCAAAGAAAAGCTGTTTTTCGACGTACGCAAACACGCACCGGAATTAATCACATGCCGAACTCCCGCACTTCGCGCCGCGCGCAGTGCTCCGACAGCTCCGCCTTCAAATTCGGACTCAAACCTCGCATCATCGTAATGCGCGTGAGAATCAAAAAGCTTCATTATCTCACACGTTCTCCGAGCGGTGTATCATCCGCAAGGAACACCACTCTAATCTCATCCTCACCGGACGCAAGAATCATGCCGTTGCTTTCGATTCCGCAGAGCTTTGCGGGGGCAAGATTGGCAACAACGATGATTTTTTTACCGACAAGAGCCTCCGGCTGATACCATTTTGCAATGCCGGAAACAACGGTGCGCGTCTCGTATCCGAGATCGGCCTTCAATTTCAAAAGCTTTTTCGCCTTAGGCACCTTTTCACATTCAAGTATCTGCGCTGTTCTGAGTTCAACCTTCATGAAATCGTCAATGCCGATCTGAGCAACGCCTTCCGGACGTTCAATCTTTTTCGCTTCAGCCTCAGCAGCCTTTACGCGAGCCTCGCGTTCAGCCTCAACTTCCGCAAGGAACTTAGCTTCGTCTATGCGGGCAAAGAGAGCCTTAGCCTCTCCCGTCGGCACGCCGGATTTAAGTGCGCCGAAAGTTTCGAGGGAATCGTAATCGTTTTCCGTCGTTCCGAGCTGAGAAAGGATGTCCTCCGCTGTCTGCGGAATGAACGGCATAAGCAGCACAGCCGCAATACGTATAGCCTCAAGAAGATTATAGATAACAGTTCCGAGACGCGCAAGTTCAGCCTCGCCGCCCTTTGCAAGCGCCCACGGCGTCGTTTCGTCGATGTACTTATTTGCGCGACGAAGTGCTGTAAATACGGACTCTGCCGCATCCGCAATGCGGTACTCAAGCATATTTTCGTAAACCTCGTCAACTGCTGTCGCAAACGCCGCTTTCAGCTCGCGGTCAAGCTCCGTTTCCTCGCCGGGAACGGGAACTATACCGTCGAAATACTTCTTTGCCATCGAAAGCGTGCGCTGAACGAGGTTACCGAGATTGTTTGCAAGGTCGGTATTGTATCTGTTGACAACGGACTCCCAAGTGATGCTTCCGTCGGCAGCATACGGCATCTCCGAAAGCGCGTAATATCTTACGCCGTCAACGCCGACCTTTTTTGCCATATCATCCGCATAAATAATATTGCCCTTTGATTTGGACATCTTATCCGCACCGAAATTGAACCAAGGATGACCGAACACCTTTTGGGGAAGCGGAAGTCCCATGGACATAAGGAAAATCGGCCAATAGATCGTGTGAAAACGAAGGATGTCCTTGCCTATGATGTGTACGTCCGCGGGCCAAAGCTCACGGAAAGCCTCCGGCTGTTCCTCCTTGTCGGGGTCGTAGCCGAGAGCGGTAATATAGTTTGAAAGCGCATCCAGCCAAACGTAAGTAACGTGATTATCGTCAAACGAAACGGGAATTCCCCATTTGAACGACGAACGGGAAACGCAGAGATCCTGAAGACCGGGAACAAGGAAGTTGTTGACCATTTCCTTTTTACGTCCTTCGGGTTCTATGAATTCGGGGTGCTCCTCAATATGCTTCATAAGCGCGGGAGCATACTTACTCATACGGAAAAAGTATGCTTCTTCGGTTTTCTTTTCTACGGGTCTGCCGCAGTCGGGGCATTTGCCTTCCTCGACCTGTGTATCCGTGAAGAAACTTTCGCACGGAACGCAATACCAGCCCTCGTAATGGCCCTTGTATATGTCGCCCTTTTCGTACATTCTTCGGAAGATGTGCTGTACGGCTTCTTCGTGATTTTTATCCGTTGTGCGAATGAAATAATCGTAGCTTGTGTTCATCAGATCCCAAATACCCTTGACTTCGGACGCAACCTTGTCAACATGTTCCTTGGGAGTGATCCCCGCTTCTTTGGCAAGATTTTCGATCTTCTCGCCGTGTTCGTCAGTGCCGGTGCAGAAGAACACATTCTCACCGATCTGGCGACGGAATCGCGCGATCGCATCTGTCATAATAACCTCATAGGTGTTGCCGAAATGGGGTTTGCGCGACGCATACGCTATTGCCGTCGTGATATAAAATTTCTTATTCTTATGCTCGTTGTAATGTTCTCTCACGGTAATGTTCCGCCTTTCTTTCATTACTTATATACTGCAAATGGGCAGCATACACTTATCCATTATACCATCGGATTATAACACTATAACTTTAATAATGCAAGGTTTTCAAGTGAAAAACACGGATTTTGCGCCACAAAGCACAGATTTTTCGGCTTTTTTCGTTCACTTTTCGCCACTCAAACGCCCTATTGACGCCATCTGTAATATTCATACGCATCAAAATAAACGACAGTCGCGCCGCCAAACGCAACATTGACAGTCACATTTGCCGCCGCGTCACCGCACACGTAAAAAGTGCAAAATACCCCCTCCGAATCAACCTCGCACAACATCAACTTTCCGCCGCTTATTCCCGCATCGCGCAAAAAGCGCTCCGCCGACGCAATGCATTCATCCCTGTCCCTGATGACTGCATTTCCAATCGGAAATTTGTAAAACCTGATAAGCTTCCCACCCATTCGCGTTATCTCAGCGCAGGCATTCCCGTTCGCATAAGAATAAACAAGCGGAAACGAATGGCTCACCGTTGCCCGTACATTACCTCCGCCGCCTATAAATCGCTCCGCAAGCTTTTCCGCATACGTAGCCTTAACTTCCGGTTGCGACGAAAGCCACTTCCAACCGTCGCTTTTTCGTCCCGGCGATCGAACATACTCGCTTTCCGCTCTTTCGGCGGCTTCGATAACGGATAACATCGCATCGTCAGCATCCTCGACAGCTTTAATCAAATCAATAAGTTTTTCAGCTTCCTCTCCGTAAATCTCAGCCGACAAAAGCCGATCGATCAACGCATCCGGATCGGCTTGCACACCCGACGAAAACATCACGTATCTGCCGAGCGCCTCGGCAGCGGATTTTGACATCACCGCGGATTTTTCGTCTGCTTTTGCAAGTTCGGACAACTTCTCGCAAAAAGATAAATATGCTTCATATTTACATTTCAATATCATTTTTTCACATTTCTCCTCTTTCGCCTCGGCAGAAGCGAAAACCGCCCAAGCAAAAACAAACGCAGAAACGCTCACAATCAGCATCAACCACATTAACGCTTTATATATAGGATGAGTTTTGTATTTTATCGTTTTCTTCATATAGTTAATATTCAAATGCAAAACCAAAAATAAACGTAGAAAATAATGCCTCTCTATTGCAATCGCCCGATAAAATGATATAATTACTTTGATTTTTCGAAAAAAAGGATAACATGAAGATGAATAAACCAACCGCCGCAATCATTACTCTCGGATGTAAGGTAAATCAATATGAAAGCGAGGCTATCTCAGAACGTCTGACCTCGCTCGGATTCGATGTGCTCGATCCGTCCGAGCCTTGCGACATTTACATAATCAACACCTGCACAGTGACGGCAGAAGCCGACAGAAAAAGCCGACAGGCGATCAGACGTGCAAGAAAAAGCAACATCACCGCATCCGTCATCGTGTGCGGTTGCTTCGCGGAAAATGACCCCTCCGCCGCAGCAAAAATCGACGGTGTCGCGTACGTCATCGGAAACAAGCACAAGCTTTTTGCCGCAGATGCCGCGCTTTTGACAGTAAAAAACGGCAGACCCGCTTCACCGACGCTTCTCACTGACGGAAACATTTTCGACGAAACAGAAATAGAGCCGATGAGTATAAGTCACGCGCCGCGCACTCGCGCATACATCAAAATTTGCGACGGTTGCGACGGAAAATGCTCGTACTGCATCATACCTTCCGTCCGCGGACGCGTTCGTTCGAGAAAAATCTCCGACATATACAGCGAAGCATCCGCTCTTGTTTTGTCCGGTTGCAAGGAAATCGTCCTCACCGGAATCGAAACAGCCGCATTCGGTCGCGATACAAAAGAAACCTTGGCTGATTTGATCAAAACGCTTTCCGAAATTGACGGTCTTGACAGAATCAGAATGGGTTCCCTTGAACCGACCGTTATGCGTCCCGAATTCATAGAAACTCTTGCGCAAACACCGAAAGCGGTGCCGCATTTTCATCTGTCGCTGCAAAGCGGCTGCACTCGCACACTTGCCGCTATGCGACGCAAATACACAGCCGAAACGGCAATGCAAAAGCTCGAAGCTCTGCGCGCCGCAATTCCCGACGTTATGTTCACGACAGACGTAATCGTCGGTTTTCCGGGCGAAACGGACGAGGACTTCGAGGAAACACTTGATTTTGTCCGTCGCGCGCGTTTCCTCGATATGCATATCTTCCAATATTCGAAGCGTCGCGGAACCCCTGCCGCAACAATGCCGGAACAAATTCCGGAAGCGGTCAAGCACGAGCGCTCCGCCCGACTTATTGCACTTTCCGAGAACATAAAAGATGACGTCATCCGTGATTTCATCGCACGAACTCCCGAATGCGACGTACTGTTCGAATCCGACGTAAACGGGCTTCATTCCGGTCACACCTCAAACTTTATTGAGGTCAGAACACCACTTTCCGGTGCCGTTGCCGGTGAGATACATCGAGTTCGATTCACGGACGTAAAAAACGGAATCGCATACGGGGGCATCGTAACGAAATGAAAATGAAATTCACATACAAAACGACCGTTTTTTCTTGCTTTCTTGCGTATATAGTGCAAGCGATAGTCAATAATTTTATTCCCTTGCTATTTATCACTTTCAGAAACACATACGGGATCCCGCTCTCCGAGATCACCGTACTCGTAACGATAAATTTCGCAGTGCAACTCACCTTCGATCTGCTTTCCGTCAAACTCATTGACGTAATCGGATACAGATGTGCAATGATAATGGCGCATATTTTCACTGCGGCGGGAATCCTCGGTCTGACAGTTCTTCCCGACATAATGCCCACGCCTTTTTCTGGCATTCTCATCTCTGTCATCGTCTACGCTGTCGGCGGAGGCGTACTTGAGGTGCTCGTCAGCCCCATCGTCGAAAGTTGCCCATCCGACAACAAGGAAAAAACGATGAGTCTGCTTCATTCTTTTTACTGTTGGGGGCATGTGGGTGTCGTCCTGCTGTCAACGC
>CAYWAD010000068.1:0-8202 GCA_964456045.1 uncultured Lachnospiraceae bacterium | reverse complement strand
TCCGATCGGAACGGTTACTTTCGTCCTCGGTTCATACTCGCCTGCGGAAAATATGCGTTCAAGGTCTACATTTGCACCTGCTCGCTTTAGCAGTGACGCAACATAATTTTGTTTTATTTCAAGTTCGTGGCTGTATGTGATGTGCCTGAATGAGCAGCCGCCGCAGCCTGCTTCGAAAGCGGCACAGTCCGGATTGATTCGATGCGGAGAGGGCGTTCTGATTGAAATCGGCACACCGAAAGCAAATGAGGAACGCACGGATGTGATTTTTACGTCACAAACGTCCCTGTCAACCGCGCCGAAAACAAACACGGCTTTGCCGTCGTCGGTTTTTGTCACGCCTGCGCCGAGATTGGTCATTTCCGTGACTTTCGCACCCTTGATAATTTTTTCGTCCATGTTAGTTCGTTCCGAATGTAAAAATACTATTAAATAAATAAATGCTGTGTTGAAAAATCACAAGCATAGCAGTATAATGTGATATATATTCATTAAAAATGATTATACATTATTTCGGATATACTGTCAATAGAGGGAGGAGGCAAGGTGTTATGGAATACAACGAAAAAAAACGAGATGAAGAACTTTGCCGAGACTCCGAAATCGACATGGGAGCATCACCCGTTAATGATGACAGCGAATATCTTATTTCGAAAGCCGACGATGATGACGTTTTTGTCCGCTCGATTTCCGAGATCACAGCGGATGATATGTGCGAAACTCCGCAGGGAAAGCGATTCGACTTCGGCAAGCTGATCGGAAATTTGTTCGATAAGCTTGTGCTTGTGGGCGCGATGTGTGTGTTCGTTTACTGCGTGATAAACATTGTTGTCCTTACGGTCGAGCAGGAATCCGGCGCGGATTATTACGAAGAATATATGAAGCAATATCAGTTCTTGACCGATTCAGGCGTGTCCGAAAGCGGAGCGACTGTTATGCTTCAAAGCGAATCCGCGGAAGCGTTTGTCGCAGGTGTATCTCAGCCGAATTCCGGCATTGTCATCTCCGATTCGGAGTATAACGAGGAGCTTGAGCTGATGAAGGCAAAGATCGCGTCGTTGAAAAACGTCTATCCCGATGTTTACGGCTATATAGTGATCGAGGACACGAAGATAAGTTATCCGATCATGCAAGGAAACGATAACGAGTTTTATCTGACCCACGCATTTACGGGCGAGACGATGAAAGTAGGATCGGTTTTCGCGGACTATAGGCTTTCCGATTACGCGCTTGACAATTATAATCTCGTTCTGTACGGTCACAACTGCACTAACGGTCAGATGTTTGCGGACGTTATGAAATTCGCTCAGAGCGAGGAATTTTTCAACACGCATAACATATACATTTATACCACAACGGGACTTTACATTTACGAGCCGTTTAACCTTGCGATTTTCAAGTATGATTATCAGTATTTCCGCACATATTTCAGAAACGGAGAAACGTTTGTCGATTTCGTAAACGAGATGCAGTCGCAGTCGCAGTATTCGAAGCGGATCGAAATAGGTGAGGACGACAGAATAATAACACTTTCCACGTGTACGAAGCTGGGAATAAGCACGCTTCGCTATTGCTTGCAGGGAGTGCTTATCGAGGTGCAGGAATGATAGACGGCGTTTTTGTGTGTCCGCTTTGCGGAGGCGGTCTTGCCTACGAGGAAAGCAGACTTTTGTGCCCGAACGGGCACAGTTTTGACGTTTCGGCGTCGGGATATGTGAATCTTTTGCGTCCGGGAAAGCTCAGAAACAGAAGCTCCGGAGACGATAAAAAAATGGTCGCGGCGAGAACGAAGTTCCTTTCCGCCGGTTATTATGAAAAGAACAGGGATATGCTGATCTCTACCGTGAAAAGACACGCTTCGGGAGGCGGTATTGCCGTTGATGCCGGTTGCGGAGAGGGATATTATACAAACGCCGTTAATGTTTTTTGCCCCGAATTTAAGGTGATAGGCATAGACGCGTCGAAGTATGCGTGCGAAGCTGCGTCCAAACAGGCGAAGCGCCTCGGAACGGCGAACAATGTCGCGTATGCGGTCGCTTCTCTTGCGGAAATGCCGCTCGCGGACGACACTGCGGAGCTTGTTGTTTCGCTGTTTTCGCCATGCGCCTATAATGAATTTGCTCGGATTTTGAAGCGCGGAGGCAAGGTTATTATCGCGTCTTCCGGAAAAAAACACCTGTATGAGTTGAAAAAAATCCTTTACGGCGAGGAAAATGCTCGCGACAATGAACTGCTTGACCATGCTGCACGCGCGGAGGGGATGGGCTTTGTCCAAGTCGATAAAAACACCGTTTCGTACACGACGACGGTGGAGGGAAAAGACGCGATATTTGAGCTGTTTTCGATGACGCCGTATTATTGGCGAACGCCTAAATCAGGAGTTGAAGCACTCAAAAAGGTTGACTCATTGACGCTTACGGTTGAAGTGGACTATACGGTTTTGGAGCTGCAATAAATATAAACGGAGATTTGACGAATGAAGTTGTCTTTATGCGTGCCGATGTATAACGAAGCTGCCATCGTAAAAGAGACGATAGCGACGTATACGGAAGCTCTTGACAGAATTACCGGCGGTGATTACGAATTAATCCTGTGCGACGACGGAAGCGGTGACGGCTGCGGCGACATTGCACGTGCGGTTGCACATCCGAAGGTGAAGCTCGTGGGTTATCCGCAAAACAGAGGCAAGGGATGCGCTGTCAGAACCGCTGTAATGGAGGCGGAGGGAGATGTGATTCTATGCACGGACTGCGACAATGCGTACGGAACGGATAAAATCGCGCAGGCGCTTGTGATCTTTGATGCCGAGCCCGAAGCGGACATCGTAATAGGATCTCGAAATCTCGACAAAAGCGGCTATAACGGTTATACTTTTTTGAGAAAACTCGCGTCGAAAATATATATACTCGTTTTGAAAATTGCCGCGGGGCTGAAATACAGCGATTCGCAATGCGGATTCAAGGCATACCGCAAAAAAGCCGCGCACGAGATTTTCAGTCGCGTCGAAACGGATCGTTTTGCGTTTGACATAGAGGTTTTGCTTTTCGCGGATCGCTTCGGCTTCAAGGTTAGGGAAATGCCCGTTTCCGTGATCAATCACAGGGAAGCGGAGTCAAAGGTCAATATGGTGAGCGACACGCTTGAAATGCTCGGAGAGCTCAAGCAAATCAAAAAGCACGTTAAGAATGCTTAAGTTATAAGAAAAACCGAAGCGAATGGGGTTCGCTTCGGTTTTTGTGTTTTTACCCATAAAAGCCGGAAAATAATTGTCGGTATTTTTTCAAAGGTCATATTGACTTAAACATTCGCTGCTATTATAATAAATAGGTTGAAAAAGTCGATAATTGCCGATGCTCGGCAAAAATGAGGTTCAATGTATGTTTCTTTTGCTTTTTATTTTTTGGATTATACTCTCCGGAAAAGTGACTTTGGAGATCGTCTTGCTCGGCTTGGCTGTATCGGCGGCGGTTTTTCTTTTTGCTCGAAGCTTCCTTTCATGGAGCTTTTCAAAGGAGCTTGCGCTGTACAAGGTGCTGCCGCTCGCGCTCGCGTATTTCTTTGTGCTTCTGCTTGAAATACTTAAAGCGAACTTGGCTGTTATGCCGTATATATTCGGTAAAAAGAAGCCGGATGGAGTTGTTGTGAGGTTTGATTCGAGCCTCAAAAGCGACATTGCAAATGTCGTTCTTGCCAACAGCATAACCCTCACTCCCGGTACAATCACGCTTGATCAAAAACATAATTCGTTCACGGTTCACTGCCTGCATGAGGAAATGTCCCACGGTATGGACGAATCCGTTTTCGTCAGACTTTTGACCCGTATGGAAAAAATAATTAAGAAAGGATAAGACATGACACCCGAAATCGCATATAAGTATTTGTTTGAATTTACCGTCATTTTTCTTTTGATGTACGGCCTTTGCGGAATGTTTCGCAGCTGCCGCGGACCCGAAGTTTGCGATAAGGTTATGGGCATAAACATGATAGGAACTGCCGTTATCGGATGTGTGATCGCGTTTACCGCGCTTTTAGAAGCCGGCTATCTTGCGGATATCGCCGTTATTTACGCGCTTGTTAACTTTGTGTCTGTTGTTGTCCTCAGACGAGTGTACGGCAGGAAAAAAGGAGGGCGAAATGATGCTTGACTGGATCAGATTCGGAATAAGCGCGGTGTTTACGCTTGTCGGCATGGCTGCGTTCGTTTCCGCCGCTGTCGGAGTCGGCAAGTTCGGTTTTTGCCTTAACAGACTTCACGCCGCCGCTATTGCGGATACGGTCGGTGCGTTCTGCATCGCAGTTTCCGCGATTGTTTATATCGGAATTGATTTTGTATCGCTGAAGATATTTTCCGTGCTTGTTTTAATGATGCTCACTTCACCGGAATCGACGCATCTTTTGGCACAGCTTGAGTATTCTGTCAGCGATATTGTTGCGAAAAACGTCACCGAGATCGGCGCAGACGAAACGGAAGGAGAAACGAAAGATGGAAATAATTGAAGTCATTCGTATTATACTTCTTGTAATGCTTGTGATTTGTGCCGTTGCTTCGGCTTGCATGAAGCGCACGCTGCACGCCGTAATATGCTTTACGGGTTACAGCCTTATAATGGCGCTGGTTTGGGCACTGCTCGAATCTCCGGACCTTGCCGTAACAGAAGCCGCCGTAGGTGCGGGCGTTTCCGGTGTGCTTTTCTACATCGCACTTCACAAAATCGGAAGAATGGAGGCTGAGCATAAGGATGAAGAACAAAACAAAGATGAAAAATAAATTCCTCCTTTGGTTATCTGGTGATATAGACTGGGACGAGGACGAAAAGCTGCCCGAACCCGGCGCGGCGGGCGAACCTGAGTTTTCGAGCCGTTCGTTCGAGCTTCACGAATTCAAGCATAAAAAATTCGTTCGAGTTCTCTATGTTATGCTCGGTGTCGTTTGCCTTTTCTCCCTTTGCGGACTTTTGCTTTCGACAGTTGCGGAAATGCCGCGCTTCGGAACCGACGCAGAGCAGATGGATATGGTAAGTTACGAATATCTTGAGCATGGACTGGAAGAAACGGGAACTGTCAATATCATTACGGGAATCATCCTCGAATACAGAGGATTTGATACGCTCGGTGAATCATTTGTGCTGTTTTGTGCCGTTACTTGCGTCCTTGCAATCCTGCTTGCGGATTCTCACGACGAAGAAGCCGTAAAGT
Source organism: uncultured Lachnospiraceae bacterium (assembly GCA_964456045.1). Taxonomy (GTDB): domain Bacteria; phylum Bacillota; class Clostridia; order Oscillospirales; family CAG-272; genus DTU064. Next base: position 3,006 of record CAYWAD010000068.1, on the reverse strand, counting down.
CCGCGAAGCTTGAGTTCAGTGATCTTTCCGGCGACCCCATAATGCGTAAAACCGCGATCGCGATAATCCCTCTCATCCTTATGTTCGGAATATATATCATATTCAACGGACATCTTTCTCCGGGCGGCGGATTTTCGGGAGGTGCCGTTATCGGAGCGGCGTTGATCCTTTTGTCCGCGGCGTTCGGCGAGGATGCGTCGGGACGCTTTATGCCCGAACGTAACTATAAAATCATATCGTTCATTGCGCTTTCGTCGTATTGCTTTATTAAAAGTTATACTTTCTATACGGGCGCGAATGAGCTTCCGCTCGGCATCGGTCACGGTACGATCGGCAATATTTTCAGCGCAGGGCTTGTACTTCCGCTTAATATAGCGGTTGGCTTGGTCGTTGCATCTACAATGTACAGCATTTATCGTGTACTCGGATGGAGGCGTTTTTAATGATTGATAAACTTCTTGCAAATTACGAGGAAGCGATCGCGCTTATCCTGTTCTGCATCGGTTTTATGATGCTCCTTTTCGGACGAAACATCATCCGTAAGCTGATCGGTATGAACATTATGGATACCGGCATCTACCTTTTTCTCGCGTCGCTCGGTTATATCGCCGGCAGAAAGGCGCCGATAATCGAGGGCGGTGACACAAGTGCGCTTTCGTATATAAATCCCGTCCCGTCCGCGCTCGTTTTGACGGGCATCGTCGTTTCCGTCAGCGTTACGGCGGTAATGCTTTCTTTGACGGTTCGCTTGTATGAAAAATATCACACCTTGAACCTTGATGAGATATACTCCGCCGCGAGAGAAAGGCATGAACACAGATGATGGACTTTGTTTGTAATTTTCCTTTCTTTTCGGTCGTGCTTTGTCTTTTCGCGGCTGTGCTTTGCTCGATCCTTAAAGCGCGCGCGGCACGCATCGTGACTTTGATTGTCGAAGGCACGCTCGTGTTCTTTTCCGTTTCCGTTTTGCTTTATACGCTCGGAAAGGAAGCGTATTTCACATACGATATGGGCCATTTCGACGCTCCGTGGAGCAATCAGCTTCGCGCAGGCGTTACGGAAGGAATTATGGCGGTTACGTTTTCCGCTGTCCTTTTGCTGTCGCATATCGGCGGAGCGAGATACATTGACGTTGACATCGCGGAAAAACGTCGCAATCTTTACTGCACGCTGCTTAATCTTGTCGGCGCGGCGCTCATGTCGCTGACTTATACGAACGATATTTTCACAGGCTACGTTTTCCTTGAAATATTGACTCTCGCCTCCTGCGGAATGCTTGTCATCCGCAGAAGCGGCCGTACAACTCTTGCCGCAACAAGATATATGATCTTGAATTTGCTCGGCTCCGGTCTGTTCCTCATTGGTTCGACTTTGTTTTACGGAATAACCGGTCACCTTTTGATGGAATACATCGGTGACGGCGTTGCCCGGCTTGACGTAACGGGTGAATATGCGCTTCCGCTTACCGTTACCGTCGGCATAATATCCGCCGGACTTGCGATAAAATCGGGACTTTTCCCGTTCCACACATGGATGCCGGACACATACAGCTGTGCTACGCCTGCCTCATCCGCGATCCTTTCGGGAATAATCTCAAAAGGATATATTTTCCTGCTTATCAAAGTTTTGTACCGCGTTGTCGGTATAAATACCGAAGCGTTTAATTCCGCTCGTCATATCCTGCTTATGCTCGGACTTTGCGGAATGATAATGGGCTCGGTTTTTGCAATGAATTCGCGGCATTTGAACAGAATGATAGCGTATTCGTCGGCGGCGCAGATCGGATATATTTTCGTCGGTATCGGTCTCGGCGGAACGATCGGCTTCGTCGCGGCGTTGTTCGGTATGATCGTTCACGCGATCACAAAGCCGCTCCTTTTCCTTTCCGGCGCGAGACTTTCGGAAGTTTCGGGCGACAGTCAGGAGTTCAAAAGACTTCAAGGCTCTGCGATTAGAAACAAAAAGGCGGGTATCGCGTTCGCGATTGGAGCTATGTCTATGACGGGCATACCGTCGCTCGCCGGTTTCTCCGCGAAGCTTTACTTTGCGATCGCGGCAACATCGCATCGCGGTGCGGTTGAGCTTGTTGTGCTTGCCGCGCTTGCCGTCAGTACGATTCTTAATGCGCTTTATTTTATTCGTACCGTTATCAGAATTTTCACGCCGTCGGCTGAAGCGGATAAACTGGGTAAAGACGAGTATTTTTATAAGGAAGGCGAGCTTTCAAAGCATGATATCGGTCTTACAGTCGTGTTCGTTTGCTTTGGAGCCGCGATAATATTCCTCGGCTTTAATCCGCAGTTCTTAACAAATATGCTGACGCTCGGCGTCTCGATGCTTGCGTGATTTAACTTTTGAAATATACTGAAAATATAAGGATTTATCTATGATTGTTTTTGCAATATTAACGGCTGTCCTGGCAGGTGCGCTCCTGCCGATTCTCAAGCCGAAGGATACGGTACGCAGGATCTATGTCAGTGCCGCAACCGTTTTAACAGTCGCTTTTGCCGCCGTGTATGCATGGAAGGGTAAAAGCTTTACGCTCTTTTCAATGGCGGAAGGTCTTGATATAACCTTTGCCGTTGACGGAATCTCCAAGATCTTCACCGCAGTCATTTCCGTTTCGTGGATCTTGGTTATGATCTATGCATTTACATATATAAAGCACGAGGGACATGACGACAGATTCTTCGCGTTTTATCTCATTTCACTCGGAATGCTTTTCGCACTTGCTTTTTCGGCAAATCTTGTTACGATGTACCTCTCGTTTGAGCTTGTAACGCTGATGTCAATGCCGCTCGTGCTTCATTCGGGCGAAAAATCCGCAGTCGCGGCTGCGCTCAAGTACCTTTTCTACTCCATCGCCGGCGGCTTTATGGGACTTTTCGGCATTTTCTTTATCTATAACGCAATGGGTGGCGCGTTCGCCGCCGGCGGAAATCTCATCGAGGACAGCAAATGGCTTCCCGTTGCGATGCTTCTCGCTATCATCGGATTCGGAACAAA
>CAYWAD010000067.1:0-8207 GCA_964456045.1 uncultured Lachnospiraceae bacterium | reverse complement strand
CAAAAAGGAAGCGGAAAAGAAGGTTCATGTAGGCGATACTTTTGCGGTTGTTTCCGGCGTAACAAAGATCGGCTCGAAGCGTCTCGTCGGCAGACCGTTCGACGACAGAATCGGATGTGCGATCCTCGTTGAGGCGGCAAAACGCGCAAGCTCGCCCGAATATGACACATATTATGTGTTTACCGTTCAGGAAGAAGTCGGCTGCCGCGGCTCCGAAACAGCGGCATACGCAATTATGCCCGATGTGGCTGTTGCGGTTGATATCACAAAGACGGGCGACACTCCCGGCTCACTCAAAATGGATGTTAAGCTTGGTGGTGGCGCAGCAATTAAGATCAAGGATAACTCCGTTATCGCGGATCCCAAACTCGTTGATAAGATGATAGAGCTTTGCAAGAACGATAAGATCAAGTATCAGCTTGAAATACTCACAATGGGTGGCACCGATACGTCGAAAATGCAGTCCGCAGGCGCAGGTTGCAGCGCAGGTTGCATATCCGTGCCCACAAGATTCGCACATACACCTATCGAAATGATCGACGTTGACGACGTTGAAGCTTGCGTAAAGCTTACGGTTGCACTTGTTGAAAGCAAATAATTAACGGTTTTTAGGCTTTTTCGGAAGATAAATCGCAAAAATCCCAAAAAAACTGTTGCATTTTAAGTTCCGCTGTGCTATAATTAACTGCGGTTCCCAAAAGGGGACTAAGCATAGGGGTATAGCTCAGTTGGTAGAGTACCGGTCTCCAAAACCGTGGGTCGCGGGTTCAAGTCCTCCTGCCCCTGAAAAACAAAACCTCCCTCAATGGGAGGTTTTTTGTTTTTAGAGATGTGATGTGAAAAATCGCAAACCAACGCTTGACTGTTTAATATTTCTATGCTATATTAAACATAAGAAAAGGCAAAGGGGAATTGCTTTTATGTTTGACGTTTGGATAGGCGATGTGGAACTTACGGCATTGATTGCGATTTTTTCGATTGTTGTGCTCTTACCGATCCAGATTTTGCTTTGCTTCAAAGTCAAAAGTAAAGTGCTTCGCTTGATGCCTGCCGTTGTCCTTTTTGCGCTGTCAATTTTCTTTGCCGTAATGTCCGCGACAAGCTCCGGCTGGGACGGCATCGGTTGGATGTTCTTTTTCCTTTATGCCGCTTGGATGCTTTTTATGTGCGGTGTAGCGTGGGGAATTTTCGGAATTCACAAACTTTTGAAAAAATAAAAAACTCCGTATAGCAGAGGCTATACGGAGTTTTTTCGTTACGGGCAACGATTCGTACCGTCGCTTTTCATTAAAGATACTTTTTCATTCGGTCAATGCTTTGGTTTTCGAAAGCTATGACCTCTTTTGCAAGCTCACAGGCGCCGTCGCTTGAGTCAATCCTGGACGGACCGTGCATGGCTTTGTTTTGTGCCCGTGTGATCGAAATGATGTCGGCACCGCTGCCGCGTATCATCAGCTCTGCGATGTGCGAGGAGGAGGTGTCAAGTATCGTTTCGGCGGCGATCCCCATTCTGGCAGCCCAAACCTTGCCGGATTTTTCTTTTTCCGCTTCGGCATTGCAAAGCGACAGTCCGCTTTCTGCACGCCGACGGAAAAGGCCGTAGCCGTTCATTTGAGCGGTCATGTCGGATTTCAATTCGTCGCACTCAACCTTGGGCATAAGCGACAATATAGATTCTATTCCCATGGCGGAAGATCTTCTGACTTCCGCGTAAAGCTCTGCAGCCGTATCCGCGCAGTTTTTGTTTGCGTCCATTCGTTTTTCTCGCTTTCATTTGCGTTTCTGTTATCACCGTGCTATTATTGTGTGCATTGATGAATAAAATATCAGTTAAAATAAATGGAAGTGACCGAATTTTTGACGTTGCAAAAAATAAATAAAAAATTAAAATAAGTGTTGACAAACCGAAAAGGTTATGATATAATCATTTTCGTCGCAGAAAAAGCGGTAAAATGCTGGTGTGGCTCAATGGCAGAGCAGCTGATTTGTAATCAGCAGGTTGTTGGTTCGACTCCGATCACCAGCTTATGTGAGTCAATTCGGCTCACATTATATGGGGGATTTCCCGAGCGGCCAAAGGGGGCAGACTGTAAATCTGTTGTGCTTTCACTTCGGTGGTCCGAATCCACCATCCCCCAAAAAACAAAAGGCAGGACATTGTCCTGCCTTTTGTTTTTCTTGCAAACAAGCCTTGCTTGTGATATACTGTAAATTACGTGTATATCTTTCGGAAAGGAAATGTCGTTATGCTCAAGCAATGTGCGGCGTGTGCGCTTTTGGCGGCATCGCTTGTTTTTATGTGCGCTTCCGACACAAACAAAACTGAAATTGTCGCTGCCCATTCCGTCGGCGAAACGGAGGCTTGCTCGCTCATGCTTGCGGACGAAGCCGGAAACGTGATGTTTGCGCTTGCGAACGGCGAAACGTATTTAACGCTTGACGCTTCCGAAATGAAATATGAGGTTTTGCTTTCCGGTCCCGCAAAAGAGATCCCCGAATACAAGGAGACGGAACCGGCCTCTGCTGAAACGATTAAATCGGACACAAAAACAGACACGTCCAAAAGTGACACGTCTAAAAAGGACACAATCAAAGCCGACACAATCAAAAAGGACACTCTGCAGACGACGAAAAAAACGCCATCGCCGCTGACGGACGAGCAATTTTCGTTGCTTTTGACCGAAGCGGAGAAATATCTCGGATATAAGTACGTTTGGGGAGGCTCGACACCTTCAACATCGTTTGACTGTTCGGGATATGTTTCGTGGGTAGTTAATCACAGCGGTATAGGTGTAAGCATCGGCAGAAAGAATGCAAAAAACATTTACAAGCTTTGTACGAAAATCTCCGCGTCCGAGCTTAAACCGGGCGATCTCGTGTTTTTCAAGGGGACTTATTCAACGTCGGGCGTGTCTCACGTCGGAATCTACATAGGCAACGGAAAAATGATCCATTGCGGTACGTCTGTCTCGTATGCGGATTTGAGCATAGACTATTGGAAAAATCATTTCTACGCTTACGGGCGCTTGCCGAACGAATAAAACAAAAAAGCCGAAAAAATGCAGAATTTTATCGGCTTTTTTTATTCACATATCGTTCACTTAAAAATCAGTACATATTCGCCGCCGAAACCGCAAAAATTTATAAAGCGAGTTTATAATTAAGCGAAGCTGAAAAATAAACGCTATTATATTTGGAGAATATAGTTTATGAAGAAGAAAAACAGCATTATCGCAATATTGCTTTGCCTTTCTTTGCTGTTCGTTTCGTGCGACAAAGAAAACAGCGGCGACGATGACGGTGTGAGCATCGATACCGACACGGACGGCAATATAGTCACAAACGATAACGGAAATATCGAATATACGGACAGTAACGGCAATACGGTCGAGGTAGAATACGGCTATTCGGGCGAAATCGACGTCGATGACGCGTTTTCGAAGCGCGATTTTAAAACGGAATATGACGACGAGGAAGCGATCCATATATATCTCGCGGACGGAAAATCCTCCGCGGACGGAGATGATGTCAAAATCGACGGCGATACCGTCACGATTACGGACGAGGGCGTTTACGTTATAACGGGATCGCTTTCAAACGGAACGATCGTTGTAAACGCAGAAAAATCCGACAAGCTGATGCTTGTATTTAACGGAGTCAATGTCGAAGCGAGCGGTACTGCGGCGCTGTACGTTATAACGGCGGACAAGGTGTTTGTTATGCTTGAGGATGAAAGCGAAAATTCGCTTTCATCTGTCGGTGAATTTGAAGAAACCGAGGAAGGCATCGACGCGGCGGTATATTCAAAAGAGGACATTACCTTCAACGGGAACGGCGTGCTGACGGTTTTAAGTGAATACGGTCACGGCATCGTTTCCAAAGATGACGTGAAGTTTACGGGCGGCAGCTATACCGTTACGTCGGCGAAGCACGCAATCAAGGCGAATGATCGCGCGTACATCGCGGACGGAATATTCACGCTTACGTCCGGCAAGGACGGAATCCACGTCGAAAACAGCAAGGATACGACGCTCGGACTTGTTTATGTTTCGGGCGGTACTTTGAACATCACCGCAGACGGAGACGGAATCGACGCGTCAGCAACGATTCAGATCGACGGCGGCAATATATCAATTTTGACCGGTGGCGGTTACGAAAACGGCAAAACGCATACAGACGATATGGGTATGGGTGGTTTCGGCTTCGGCGGTTTCGGAGGAAACAGCAGCTCTTCTTCCTCCTCGTCGGACGATTCGGTCAGCACAAAGGGAATCAAAACCGATGCCGCGCTTCTCATAAACGGCGGCGAATTTGATCTTAACTGCGCGGACGACGCACTTCATTCGGCAGGAAAGCTTGTTGTTACGGACGCCACGATCGACATCAAAACGGGAGATGACGGTATGCATTCTGATACGGATCTCACAATTTCGGGCGGAACAATCAATATCGGCTCCAGCTATGAGGGCATCGAAGGCGTGACTGTCACGATCGCAGGCGGCGACATTACGGTTTATTCCTCGGATGACGGCATCAACGCCGCGGGCGGGACATCATCTTCAAACGGAATGATGGGCTTCGGCGGAATGATGGGCGGCTCGGACGAATATGTGCTGAATGTTCTCGGCGGAACGATATACATCAACGCGGACGGTGACGGAGTTGACTCAAACGGAAGTTTCAATCTCGCAGGCGGTATATTGTACGTTGACGGTCCGACAAGCAGCGCAAATGGTGCGCTTGACTACGAAACGAGCGCAACTGTTACAGGCGGCATTTGTGTCGCTGTCGGCGCGGCGGGAATGGCGGAAAGCTTCACTTCGGCTACTCAGGGTGTAATTATGGTAAGCGCGACGGGCTCGTCGGGCTCGACTGTCACGATCAGTGATTCGGACGGCAATCTTATCCTTTCGTATACGCCTCAAAAATCATTTTCTTCGATAGTTATGACTGCGCCCGGAATCGGTGACAGTGGAGAATACACGATAACGGTCGGCAGCGCATCCGCAACGATCGAAATGAACGGTTATCTTTACGGTTCGTCCGGCGGTATGGGCGGTATGGGCGGACATCAGCCCGGCGGCAATAAACCCGGAGGCAACACAAAGCCCGGAGGCAGACGATAAAACAAAACACAAAAAAGCACGCGAAAGCGTGCTTTTTTTGCTTTGTCGATTTATTTCGATTTCTTACGCTTGAAGATTTTGCTTCTGAACAAAATTACATTCATAACCGCGAAGAAAACAACAAATATAACAAAGGTAAGCATTGGTTTGGTGGGGGCGAGTGTGGCAAGAAACATCATGGGAAAGCCGAAAACAATGGCGGGGAAGTTTTGGTAAACCATATTGTCCGACGCCGGGGTCTTGAAATCGCCGTCCAACTCTCGAAGCAGAATGATGCCCGTGCTTGCCGTTCCCGTCAGCATTCCGTACATTGCGAGGAATTGCTCCTCAGCGTAATCGAGGAAGAGTGCCTTTGCGACAACTCTTGTATAAATGTAGGTGATAATCGCACCTACAACGCCGAGAATGAGTATGATTCCCCAATAATTTTCAAGAACATCAAGACGTATAGCCGCAATTCCCGTAACGACCATAATATCAAAGAAGAAATTGCTTACACGCGTCATAAGGAAATTGTTCGTGTACTTCTTTTTGACGATGTTTTTCTTGCGAAGGAAATTCAACAAAAGCTTGATTAACGTGGCGGTTAAAACGCCGATCAGGAAGTTGAAGCCGTAAATAACCGATTTTACTCCGGGCAGAAGCGAGCCGAGCGCAAACATCATCAGGTACGCTGCAACGTAAGCGACGAAGATAAGCGCGATTTGAACGGTTAGCTTGTCGATGCTTTCCTGCATGGGAATTTCGCTTTCAGAATCGATTTGATCGGAGTAAAGGCTTCCGTCAGAACGCTCGGACAGTTTGAGTTTACCGCGTTTTTTCATAACATTCAAATGAATGACACCGCCGATGCTCGCTGATAGGAAGCCGAGGGCGGCAATCGTAAGGCCGAAGCTCTTTCCGCCCACAAAACCGTACTCGGTTTCATAGATCGTGCCGTAATTGAGCGCCTGACCCGTACCTTGACCGTAACCGAACGGCAAAAGCACGCCGGCAGCGGGGAAAAAGTCGGTTATAACCAAAGCGGCGATCATCGTTATTCCGAGACCGAATATGCCTTGGATCAAATAAGTGGCAACCGTTGATACGCCTGTGTTAAATATCTCGGAGGTGCGCTGCTTTGTCAGCCTTCCACCCGTTGTCTTGAAAGCGGATGCAATAAATCCGAGCGCTAACGTATGATATGTAATGATCTCAAGAGTGTCCGTGCCGTTTCCGTTGAAAGCTGCCGTATCAAACATTACGTCGCCGGTGATGCCCTTGTATACGGCCGCGACGATCAACAAAACCAAACCGCCGATTACCGAAGTCGGTATCAGTGAGTTTCGCAGAAACGGGATGCCCTTTTTCAAAATATTTCCGATAAGAAGGCTGCCGAGCAAAACGCCGAAGAGCAGTATCAGGCTCCATACACTATAGTCCCAAAAACTTCCCATTTTCTTCTCCTTTGAATATGTTGTGGTAGCGATAGAAAAAGTTTACGTATTTGAGTGCGTTAAACTTCTTTTTGCCTTTTATTTGATAAATATATCCGTTGAAATATATGTTGAGTTTGTTTCTGCCGAGTACTGTAATCGACGAGGATTCATCAAATGAAAATTTATAGTTTGTGCCGCCGGCGTGTATTTCGATTCGATCTCCGTACAAAATCATTTCCGCTTTCTTATGCATTGTACGTTTCTTTTTATAAACGATAACCTCCGACATACGAACAGCATCGCGATAAATCGGTTCGTTGCAAAGCTCCGAAAGATCCAGCTCGTTCACAAAATCCTTTTGATAGTTGTACCACTCGGCAACAAAACGATACGGGAAATCAAATCCGATGCCGCGAAGCTCCTTTGTGGGTAAATATTCGATCTGCCGTCCGCATTTCTTGCATTCAATGATGTTGTGACGGCTTTCAAACGAAGAAAGTCCGCAATAAGGACACACGTATATCGCCCTTTCCAAATGTTCTGCAAGGTGTGTGTGACGGTATTCTCCGTCGCAGACGGCTTCATCGACGTAAAGTCCGTTTTTGATGATGCCGAAAAGCTCGTCGTCGGAAAGTTTTTTGTATTCTTCGGGCTCGATGACTCTCGAAACGTAGCACTTCATGTTGCCCTTGCGTACCACATCGCTCCATCTCGGTTGAACGCCGTATCCGCCCTCAATGCGAAACAAAGCGATGGGCATATTCAATTTTCTCGCAAGCGGAATAATCGACGGGTTGATGTATTCCGTTCTGCCGCTGTAAGTTCGATTTCCTTCGGGCGCGATTGCTATCGTGCCGCCCTCTTTCGCAACTTTGATGCAATTCAGAATCGCTTTTACATCGGTTGTTTGTTTTTTGATCGGGATCGGTGCAACCAAATACCTGATCAGCGAAGATACGATTCCGTTTGAAAAAATGTCCTCCGTTGCAAGATAATAAACAGCTCCCTTAAAGGCTATGCCGACAAAGAACTGATCAAACGGTGTCTGATGATTCATTAAAATCAGATACGGAGAGTCCTTTTGTTCATTGAATTTTTCGATTTTAATGCCGTATTTGTGTTTGATGTACGGTGTCAGCAGGAAGGAGAGAAGATTTCTGATAAACAGATGCCGTTTCTTTACCCATTTTTCTTTTTTTCTCTTTTTTTTCATAACATATCCTCTTGAAAATCGTATATTTTGTCAGTCAGTTTCGGTTTGCGTTTCCGTGTCGGACGTAAATTTCAGAATGTCATCCACGCCGTAATCCGGTGCTGAACAAATCTTTTCGATCGAATCGAGAGAAATGTAATGATTACGCTTCAAGCGTGTAATGATGTTGGCGTTGGAACCGGCTTTTTTCATAAGCTCGGCGTTTGTCATGCATTTATCTATCATCATGCGAAACAGCCATGGTGCAATTCTCCTTAATTTAACCTATTATATCACGAAAAAGGTGAATGTTTCAACAGGCTTTTACGACGAAACAGGCTTCGATCACCGATAAAAACAGCGATACCCGATCAAATAAATCGAGTATCGCCTTTTTTATTTATTAAAGTGCTGCGAGTGCGGCTTCGAGTCCGGCTCTGACTTCCTTGTACTTTTCGAGCTTTGCCTTTT
>CAYWAD010000066.1:0-8268 GCA_964456045.1 uncultured Lachnospiraceae bacterium | reverse complement strand
AATTATGATCCTACCTCTTTTCTTTGATATCGACGGAATCTGGCTCTCGATACTCGTCGCTGAATTAATGGCTTGCATTCTCTCCGGATTCTTCATCATCTTGAAGCGAAACAAATATAAATATTGGTAAATTTCAATGTTTACATAAGAAATAACTCCCGAAGTGGCATTTCGGGAGTTGTTTTTTTATAAAAACATCGTTTTTTTCGTGCAGATTTTACTTGACAATGAAATAAAATCCAAGTATAATAGCATCAAGTTAGCGTAAGCTAACCGCAAAAAGTAAGCAAAAACCAATTCATATGCGAAGAAAGGCAAGAAAAATGAGTGTTGTAATTGTAGGCGGCAACGAATGTATGGTCCGCCATTATAAAAATCTGTGCAGCGAATACAACTGCAAATCCAAAATATACCCGAAAATGACAAACGGATTAAAAGATCTCGGCTCGCCGGATCTGCTCGTTTTATTTACGAACACAATATCGCATAAAATGGTACGCTGTGCGCTCAGCGAGATCAAAGGTCAGAACATCAAGATCGCCCGCTCTCACAGCAGCTCCATCGCGGCGCTTAAAACCATCCTTGACACTCACGCATCATAACCGAAAACAAAAAATCCCCGTGCTTCTGCATGGGGATTTTTCAGTTATAATGAAATTGTCTCTTTTTTGCTTTTTGCGTTCATCATACAATAATAAATCACGCAAAGTATAATGCCGAACACTGTCGCAGTGGGCGCCGCCAAACCGATATTGGTCAAAGATGCGTTAGGTTGAACGCTCATAATGTACGACATAGGCAGACGGACAATGAACGCCTGTATCAAGCCCTGCGCCATAACGAAAGTGGACTTGGAATGGCCGTTAAAATAGCCGATAAATGAGAAAAGTATGCATGTGACGAGCGCTTCCGCCGAGAATCCGCGCAAATAAGCAAACGCCTGCTCAATGTCATTTGCGTTAGACGAGAAAATCGAAGCAAGCACATCTCCTTTGAAGAACACCGCTATCCAAATTACCACACCGATGCACGATCCGAGAATCATGCCGTAGTACATTCCGCGTTTCGCGCGATCCTCCCTGCCGGCACCGACGTTTTGCGCGACGAATGTCGCCATTGACTGCATCAGCGATCCGGGGATCAAGAGAATAAACGACTGAATTTTCTGTGCGATGCCGTAGCCGTTTGACGCGTCCAAGCCCAAACGGTTGACGAACGCACAAAGCGCGAGAAATGAAAGATTGGTCAAGCATTCCTGGAGCGCGAGTGGCGCACCGACCTTGAGAAATTTAATCATTTCCGGGCTGAAACGTATGTCCTTGAGTGAAAACTCAAAGCCCAAATCGCGCTTGCTGATGATTATCAAGGAGAGCACAACGCTGACAGCCTGTGCGATAACGGTTGCAAGAGCGGCTCCGATCACGTTAAGCGGAAAAACAGCAACCAAAATTAAGTCTCCGACGATATTCACAACACAAGCAATGCCTACAAACAAAAGCGGAGTTTTCGAATCACCGAGGCCTCTGAAAATACTGCTGAGCAGGTTGTAAAAGACAATGAACACACTGCCCGCACCGCAAACGCGAATGTACTGCGCGGTAAGGTCAACGGCTTCTTTCGGTGCTTGCATCAAAAGCGCAAGCGGACGAGCAAACACAACAAGCAAGACCGTCAAAACCGCGGAAAGCGCAAGAAAAAACGCCACGGCGCTACCGATAAGCTTGCCGATCTCATTCTTTTTCTTTTCGCCTATGTAGCGTCCGGTAATTACGGTAACACCCGTCGCCAATCCGACAACGGTATAAGTCGCAAGGTTCATAACGCCGGTGCCGGTGGATACGCCGGAAATTCCGGCATTTGTTCCGAATCTGCCGACGATCAAAAGGTCAACCGCACCGTACATCGCCTGCAAAACCAAAGCGCCGAGCACCGGAAGCATAAAATTCAACAGCTTGCCAAGTATGCTGCCTGTCGTAAAATCCTGTTTATTTTCAATATTTCCCATAAAAAAGACTTCCTTAAAAAAACAATACTCAAATAGTTATTATACACCAAATTCATCCGTACCGTCAAGCACATGAGGCTACTTTAGAACAAAAAATCCCGATCTCGCAGTTTTATTTCGCATTGTTAATAATTACAAAACATTACCGAAACAAAAACAAAACAGAATGATGGTATGCTATGTAAGTCTCGCCGTCGCAGAGGCAATACATTTTGCAGAAAGAGAACAAAATATGACCTGGTTTAGCGATTTAATGAATAATTTTTTTCTGATTACTGCACTTTCGTCCTGGCTCATTGCCCAAATACTAAAAATGTTCATTCACGCCGCGGTAAACAGAAAATTCGACTTCAAAAGAGTATTCGGTGACGGCGGAATGCCGAGCGGTCACTCCGCAACTGTGACTTCGATGGCTGTTTTGAGCGCCTTTGTTTACGGTACGGGTTCGTTTCAGTTCGCCATCAGCTCAATACTCGCAATAATCGTTTGTCATGACGCGATGGGCGTCCGCAGAGAAACGGGAAAGCAAGCCGTTATCATCAACGAAATCATAAAATCCGTAGATATTTTAGCATCCGAGTCTCTTCCGGAAGCAAAGTTGAAGGAATTCGTCGGGCATACACCGGTTCAAGTATTCAGCGGCGTGCTTCTCGGCGCGATAAATGCATTTTTTATGTATTTTGTCATTATGTAAAATCAAGAATCACAAACACGCAAACGCAAAAATGCGCCGAGGCTCAGCCTCAGCGCATTTTTTAGTACCATTTTTCGCGTCTCTTTTTTGCAAACGAGAACGACACAATCAAGCCCGCTATCGCGATTGTCAAGGCGCCTGCCGTGACGTAAACGCCCGTTGGCAAGCCGCCCGTGATTTTGAGTTCTTCCCACAGCTCGGAAACGAGATTCAATGTATCCGAATCAAGATTGCGGTAAGCGTTTCGTTCAAGCTCGTCGGCAAAATCGAAATTATCCGGATAAAGGATCGACATAGCATCCCCACCCATATCTTCAATATAGCCCTCATCCTCGTATACGAGAGAATTGGGCGACGCGTAGTAAATATACTCCGCGTTCGCTATTGCAGGTTCGGGCGAAAGCATAAAATTGATGAACAATTCCGCAATTTCCTTGTTGTCGCTGCCTTTCGGGATGCACATCGCATCAACGAAAAGATTCGTGTTTTCCGGGTAATAGAAACCGAGATCATCATTTATATCAAGCATCGTGAAATAATCACCGGCATAATATGCGGCAACGGCAGCCTCGCCGGACTCCATCTTGTTGTAGATTTCGTCCATAACGTAACTCTGAACGATGGATTTTTGCTTCAGAAGTTCATCAAGCGCAAGGCGCCACTCGTATTCGTCCGTTGAGTTAACGCTGAATCCGAGCCTATATTGCGCCGTTGCGAAGCCGTCTCGTGAATTGTTAAACTGAAGAATTTTTCCTGAATATTTTTCGTTCCAGAGCAGATCCCAATCGTTGCAGTCCTCCTCGTCAACGATCGTTTTATTGTAAATAATACCGATTCTTCCGTAGGTATACGGAACGGAATACATGTCGTTTGGGTCGTAATAAAGTCCGCGGTACGCTTCGCTTATATAAGAATAGTAGCATTCCGCGCCGTACTTTTCGCAGGTTTCCTCAATGTTGACCGGCAAAAGCAAGTCCTCTTTGATCATACGCTCGATCATATAGTCGGAGGGGATTATCACATCGTATTTCGACGTGCCGCTCGCGATTTTCGCGTACATATCCTCGTTTGAGGGATAGGTCGTATAGTGAACCTTAATATTTCTGCCGGTAAGCTCGTAATAATAGTCCTCAAACGCATCTACAACGTCAAGCGTGCCATCGGCACCGTCCGAGATGTATTCGCCCCAGTTGTACACGAAAAGCTCGTCCTCAGCTTGATTTGAGCAGGACGAAAGAACGAAAACGAGCAAAAGAACGGCACAACAAATGAACTTTGAAAATTTCTTCATTCGTGAACCTCTCCTCTCTTGCGGCGAAGCTTCGTATTTCTTTTTCTTTCCGCCGCAGCGGATTTCTTTGCCGCACGCTCGTCTGCTCCCTCGGAGAAATTATACACGATCAAAAGTATGAGCACGGCGACGAAAATAAGCGTCGAAAGCGCGTAAATGTCGGGCTTTACGCTCTTTTTGATCATTGAATAGATGTGTATCGTCAAGGTTTGATAGCTTGCTCCGCTCGTGAAATTGCTTATTACAAAGTCATCAAACGAAAGCGTGAACGCCATTATGAAACCTGTAACTATACCGGGAGTTATAAAAGGAAGCTCCACTTTCAAAAACGATTGAAACGGCGTACAACCGAGATCAAGTGCCGCTTCGGGAATATTTTTGTCCATCTGCTTTATTTTCGGCAGGACGGACAAAATAACATACGGCAAATTAAAGGTTATATGCGAGATAAGGAGCGTCCAAAATGAAAGATAGGAATTAAGTCCCAGCATTGAACCCACAAATGCAAATAAAAGCATGAGTGAAATACCCGTTACTATATCGGGGTTCATCATCGGTACATTTGTAACGGCAGTAACCGAACGCTTCAGCCAGCGACGACGCATACGTGATATACCGACAGCGGCAAACGTACCGATGACAGTCGAGCATATCGCGGAAAGTATTGATATAACAAGCGTATTTTTTAGTGCTTCGAGAGTTGCTTTATCTCTGAAAAGCTCGCGATACCATTTCAGCGAAAATCCCATAAACTCTGTTGTTGACTCCCCCGAATTGAACGAAATGAGTATCATAACAAAGATGGGAGCGTAAAGGAATATAAATACAAGCGTAAGGTAGAATTTTGAGATAGTTTTCATTTCATCACACTTCCTTTCACTTCCTCACCGTCTGTAAAGCGGTTCATAACTGCCATTGATATGAGGATCAGTATCATAAGAATAAAGGAAAGTGCCGCTCCGAAATGATAGTTGATCGCCGTGCCTGTAAAATAACTTTCAACGGTATCTCCTATGAGTTGGAACGTTCCTCCACCGAGCTTTTGTGAAATATAGAAAGTCGATATAGACGGCACAAAAACCATTGTAATTCCCGAAACAACACCGGAAAGTGACATCGGCATAACAACTTTTGTCAACACGTGAAAATTGTTGCATCCGAGGTCGGCGGAAGCTTCAAGCAAGCGCGTATCTATTCCCGCCATAACCGAATAAATCGGAAGTATCATGTGCGGCAGATAGCAGAAAACCATACCGACAACAACAGCGCCGGGAGTATTTATCATGTGCACTGGGTCTATTCCGAAAAAAGACAGCACGGAATTGATGATTCCCGTATCTTCAAGTATCGTCATCCACGAATATGTGGTGATAAGAAAATTCATCCACAGCGGTACCATGATGAGAAGTATCATGATCTTTTGCCATTTTTCACGCATTCTCGAAAAGAAATACGCAGTAGGGTATGCAATCACAAGACAAATGACTGTTGCGATCAGCGCAAGGCAAAGTGAATTCAAAAAAATGAGAAGATAATCGCCGTCCCATATACGCGTGATATTTTCAAGCGTAAAATTACCGTCCATGTCGGTAAACGAGTAATAAACGACGAAAAGAAGCGGCGCAATAATAAAAAGAACGCTCCAAACGATATGAGGCGCCGCGGCGGCACGTTCTATAAAGCTGCGCTTCATTCTTCTTCCTCCTCGATATTCTCCGAAAGAAGCTCAAGCTCATCCGAGAATGAGGAATAGTCTCCGAACATATCCGAATATTCGGATTTTTTCATGATATGAATTGCGTCAGGCTCAATATAAATGCCGATTTCCGCATCGGGTGCAACGTAATCCGTTGTTTGGATCATCCATTTGAAGCCCGAAATATCAACGATTATCTCATAATGCACGCCCTTGAAGGTAACGGAAGTGACTTTGCCTCGAAGCATTCCCTTTTCAATCGGAACAACGTCAACGTCCTCCGGGCGAACGACCACATCGACAGGCTCGTTTTTCTCAAAGCCGCCGTCAACGCAGTCAAACACATGATTCGCAAAACGGACACAATTGTCCGCAAGCATAACACCGTCTATAATATTTGATTCACCTATAAAGTCCGCAACGTATGCGTTTATAGGCTCATTATAAATATCGGTAGGAGTTCCGATCTGAATGATCGAGCCTGCATTCATAACGACTACCGTATCGGACATTGAAAGAGCTTCTTCCTGATCATGAGTAACAAAAATGAACGTAATACCTGTCTTTTGCTGTATGCTTTTAAGCTCGTTTTGCATATCTTTACGCAATTTAAGATCAAGCGCAGCAAGCGGTTCATCCAAAAGAAGTACACGGGGCTTATTTATAAGCGCACGCGCGATGGCAACTCTCTGCTGCTGACCGCCGGACAGTGTTGTAACATGACGGCGCTCGAAGCCTTTCAAATTTACAAGCGCAAGCATTTCCTTGACGCGCTCGGAAATTTCCGCTTCCGAAACTTTCGCCACTCTGAGACCGAAGGCAATGTTTTCATACACATTCAAATGAGGGAAAAGCGCGTATTTCTGAAAAACAGTATTTACACGGCGCTTGTACGGCGGAACATCTGTAATGTTTTTTCCGTCAAAATATACTTCTCCCGAATCCGGAGTTTCAAAACCGCCGATAATTCTGAGCGTTGTTGTTTTACCGCAACCGGAGGGCCCCAAAAGTGTGATAAATTCATTGTCGTAAATATCAAGATTGATAGAGTCAAGTACGGTTTCGCCGTCAAAAGACTTGGAAACACCCTTCAGTTCAATAACCTTATTTCCGTTCATTTCTTACCTATATCACCTGTGATTTCTTCCATCGAATTGCTCCGACGGAAACTCCCCTTTCATTTTTTATCCGCCGCATAAAAAATCCCCCCCTGACAGACAGCCGCACGCAATT
This sequence comes from uncultured Lachnospiraceae bacterium, assembly GCA_964456045.1. Taxonomy (GTDB): domain Bacteria; phylum Bacillota; class Clostridia; order Oscillospirales; family CAG-272; genus DTU064. The sequence goes on along the minus strand of CAYWAD010000066.1, from coordinate 1,349 downwards.
CCCTTACAGCAGCCCTACCGGGCGGGTTTTCTATTCATTTCGGATAAACACATTTTAGCATATACAAAGCTTTTATGCAATATTTTTTCGAAATTTGTTACTTTTTTTCGAAAGCAAAAGTTAATTTTTCGCTTTCAAGAGGAGCAAAGCGACAACTGCAAGCAAAAGTGCAAGGCTTCCTTTGCCGTTTATGTTCATATAAACGGCAAATACCCAAAGCAAGAGCAAAGTCGCCGTTCCTATCAGATTTGTAATTTTTTCGGCAGCGACAGGTTGCAGAACGCACAAAAGCAAGGCTCGCAAAACACCTGCGCCGTCGGAGCCGTCAAACGGGATAAGATTGAAGATCGCCGCGCCGAGCGAATAAAGGTAAAAATCTTGCGGCATTTCGGGAATCATAAGCGAAAGCAAATTGAAAATCGCGCCTGCGGCATAGATTGCCGCTTCTCTGACGTACCCGATGCGTTCAGTACCGTCAATAACAATCCTGATGCCGAAAAATCTGCGTCCGCGAATGATATTCACACCGAAAAGCGAGGCAGCAATAATATGTCCCGATTCATGTATCAATACGGCAGACAGCGCAGGCACAAAAAAAGTCAGTTTTTCCCCTTTTCAAGCATCTGCCGGTTTTCTTCGATGTACGTATTCACAAGCTCGCTGATTCGAGCTTTATGTTCGTTTTCAAGCATAGCATTCGAAAAATCAAGCTCGTTTACGGTGTTTTCGTCCGAAGCCGACGCATACACGCTGTCACCGGAAGAAACATAGACATAGTACCCATTTTCACTCTGCGATACGCCCTCATACGAAACGATGACCTTAGAAAGACACATTGCAAACAGCAAAAATATCATTGAAAAGATAACGGAGATTTTAGTTTTTTCCTCGCACCTCGCTTTTTCGCACGCGTGTGCGTTAGTGCTTGCGTCTGTCCATTCGTATCCATCCGTCATCTCACCGAACAAAAGAGAATATTTCATATTTTCACCCCTTTCGAGATATTTATATGATTTTTTCCGATTTTTCATTCGGATGTCGATAAAAAAAGAAGCCTGCCGAAGCAGACTTCTTTGACTTTAGTTATTATATGTACCGGAAAGATCGGCAACGGTGCCGCCGACAACATCGTCCTTAACATTTGATGTCTTGATCTTTTCCTGAAGATACGACCAGAACTCCTCGCCGTCGTTGGGAAGTTCGACCCAATCCTCTTTCCAAGTCGAAAGCATCATTGCGTTGGAGATGGAAAGACCGCGTATGCCTTCCTCACCGGGAGCGATGAGAGGCGTTCCGTGAAGGATATGATCCGTGAAGTTCTGGCAGATCTCGGTATGAGCGCCGCCCTT
>CAYWAD010000065.1:0-8400 GCA_964456045.1 uncultured Lachnospiraceae bacterium | reverse complement strand
TGCCAAAAACGCTATCGTTCTGGTTCCGGAATCTGAGGTAACAAAAGTCCTCGTAGCGTTCAGCTCCGTAATGGTAGCAACGATATCGCTTCCATCCTTTTCGATGAAGTGAACGTCTTGGAGCGTACATCCGAGGAGCGAGAGCAGAGAGAATCCGGCTTCGATACCACCTGCATTGCACTGAGGACAATGTTCAAGGTGATAGGTTATTTCAAAACCGTCTTCAGTCTGAATGGCTTCGGCGACCTCATCTCGCATCTGAAGCTCTCGCAGTACCAACTCGTCGATGCCGTTGCCCTCGGTGATGTCGACCTCATTGTGATGCTCGTACAGTTCATCAAAGGAGATAGCCCAAGCTCCATCGCTTGTGTTCAGTGTTCCTTCGGTCACGCAGTAGTCGGCGATCATGTTGACATAATAATCAAGCATGTGTCCGGCGAATGGCAGATACGCAGAGTACCTCGCATAGGCAGAACCCTCGCTGTTGACGAGGATTCCTTCCTCGGTCTGCTTATTGAGGACGAGGAGAGCGCTGGTAACTCCATCGGATCCAACACACAATGCATCGGAATGCTTGGCAATAAAATCGTAGTCATCCAAGAGTCTGTTGGAAAACACAGCCCACTGATTCTCATCCAAGATTTCAACCGCACGAAGTCTGAACGGTTTTACATCGGGTGCAGGATCCTTACTGTTGAATCTAATTTTAGGATTCGTTTGAATCACCTCCAAAATATTCGTTGAATTGATCTCTGTCGGCGTCAGAGAACTCGACGCCGAATGCAGAGGAGATGTTGGTGAGCAGGTCACTTTCCTCGCTGACCGTGAGGAAGCAATCTGCATACGTTTGATAGAAGTTTTCCTCACTGTATTTGTCCGTGAGGTAGGACAGGTAGATGAGTTTTGCTTTTGAGATGTCCTCGCTTGTCAAGCCGTTCTCCGTGAAGACCGTTTCGATGGTCTGAAGCTGAACTTCGTTGGCATCTAACTGATCTCGGATATCGGTGGGAAGGTTCTCGTAGATGGCATCGTATCCGACGATGTCGGCAACGTCACCTGCGCCCATCCAACCGAAGAGACCGTACATGGCTATCACGGGAATGAGGACAATAAAAAGAACAATGCCAATGACATAGCCCAAAAACTTTCTGCCTTTTTTATCACCGACAAGGAATTGAAGCACCTTGAGTGCCACCTTGCCTACCGCTGCCCAGAATGCGACAATCACCCTCTTTCTTCATGAGCTTTTTCTTTGACTACAGCGTAATTATTTCTAACCCTTGACAGGCTGTTTATCTTCGCCTGTGGGCTTCAAAAAGCCTTGACACGCCTTGGTTGTTATGGGTGAAGGTATGTGTGGTGGGGTGCTGTGCCTACCGCCACACAAGCCTTCAAATTCCTTGACTGACCTTGGCTTATCTGCCACCTGCATCTCCGAACAGCTTTGCCTTGTGTTCGGGGGCTTTCACCTGCAGGAGATATCTCTCATTACCGCACTTGAAAAGACAAGTACCTCTTTCGGGGTACTTGATGAGGTCGAACTCACTTTCTTCGAGCTGGAGTGCATCGATATAATCTCTTGCGTTGATGTTACCGCCGTTGAAGAGGAACTGGTGAGTCGGAATCGAGAACAGAGGCTTCGTGAATTCCTTGATCTCGGGCAAAAGAAAATCCTCGATATTCTGCGATGCGAGAATGATCGAGGATTCCTTTTTACGCACTCTCTTGGAGGCGTTACGGATATATTCGATTGCCGTGAGATTGGTGAGGAAGAGATATGGCTTCATATTTGATTGTTTGGTTGTTAGCAGAGATCCATAGTAAATCCTTGCCCTTGGTCAATATCCATTGACTCCGGCAGAGCTTTCAAGAAGTCTGCTGCGTTCCGATATTCAACATCGGGAACTTCGTTGTGTGACTCACCCCTGTACAATACCGTTTTGGTAGCTATTTCACCAAAACGTCTTTCGGTCTGATTACACAGATCTTCATTCAAGAGGTGTCGGTATTGATTCTCAACTGCTTTGTCGCTGTGCTTGATCTCGTAGATGGCGCATGAATCCAAGTCGGAATCGTATATGACCATGTCAAATTCGCCTCGATCAAACTTTAACTTGAATACCTTTTGATGCTTTCCGGCAACCTTCGCGCATTCGAGGAGAATGATATCTTCCATCATTCTGCCCTTGACGTCACCGAGCAGACGTTCGGTGACGAGCTTGATCTCTCGCTCACTCAGATCGGCAAACGAGGGATCCTTCAGCAGGGAATGCACCAATGCTTGTGCTTGGCAGTACCGCATACCGGGCTGTGTGAATAGTATCTGCTCAACAGGCTCGGATGCGGATGCAGTACGCATCGGGCAATCAACGATCAGATCTAACGCGCGAAGATACTCCTTGATCTCCGTCATATGCGCCGGAGTGATTTTTACCGACAGCTCCTCTTTTTCTTTGATTCCAAGGATGGTTTTCATTCGACCGAGAACCTCGTATTCGTTGATATTTTCCAAGGCATCGCTTTGTTTCTCCGAATCCTGTTCCTTCAAGAGATTATTTCTCGTGTTTCCGAGGTCGCTCGAGCGGAATTGCCTTTCGATAACGCTGACAAGGAAATGCTTGTTCATGTTCTCGATGATGCGGTTGATTGCATTGGTAAGTTCTCCTGCTTCATACAGGTCAATCAGATGCCGAAAATGACCGCCGCCTTCACAGCAAGTAAGACTGTGCTGAATGTTATTGCAGATGGCCGTGTCGATATATCTTCTCGTGGATTCATCATCACGGAAGGAGGCATCCTCTACGTTCAAATCGGGATCATCAAAATCCACTTCACCTGCACGGAGCGTACCGCCGTAACGGATATATTCGTCGATATCATGAATGCCGAGAAGTCTTGCGTGTTCTCTGAATGGGATGAACGTCGTGTGGATCGTGTAAGCTCTGTCATACAGTTCCTCGTGTTCAGCAAACCAGAAGCCGAGTGAGTCTGTACCCGACAGAACGATCTTCATCCCTTGCATAGCATAGATATCCGAGAACAAGGCGGCGGAATCGATAAAATCTTCAAGTAGTGTTACTTCATCAAGAAAAACATATTTGAAACCGCGCGCTGCAAGCTTTTTGAGGTCACGGTTCAGCATAGCCATCGTATCGGATACGTGGATCTTGATATACACAGTTTGGTCAAGTGGCAGATCGGCCATCGCCTGAAACAGCATCGTGGTTTTTCCGGTTCTTCGCAGACCGTATACGACGCACACCCGACCGTAGCCTTTTCCGTAAAGATATTTTTCAAGCTGTTCAAAGCAATCACGCTTCTGCAGTTCTTCAACTTCTCCATAACCTTTTCGGAGAGCCTCACCCATCAAGACGTTTGTTTCGTAATCGAATGGCTCCGGCATCTGTTCATTATGAATCGGTTGTTGTTTTTTTAGTTCTTTCAATTGTTTCTGCAATTCCTTTCTGCGAGCTATTGCCTGACTCACCTCATCGTATTCTTCATTTGGAATATATTTGCTTTTGATCTTTCCGTTTTCTGTCCATTGACGATAATAGCGTATTTTGCCGCCTATGGTTTTCTTTGAGATATATCCGATGGGCAGAGCGGCAATTTCTTTTTCGAGCTCGCTGATTTTTGCATAAATATCAGACATGACCGCACCTCCGTTTCTTGGTTATATATATTATAACCTATTTTAACCTATTTGTCAATAGGTTATGCAAAAGAAACGAGGTTATCAGCGGTTTAATCGGGGATGATCCACTTTTTGATCATTCTCTCGCCGTCCACGTCATCGATGCTGTCCTCGACCATATGACCGAAGTATCTTGAGAGAAATCTCTTGATGTCTTCTTTACCTGCACGTTTGACCTCAAAGCCCTGATCTGAGATGTGCTTCTCGATACGGTTGAGGGTTGCCAACGCACCGTCCTCGCTCTCATGAGTGAGTCGGTATGCAAACATAAACTCACGGGCGGTTGACATCTGAAGCTGAATGTCATCGAGGAATTTCATATCTCGACGGAGGAGCAACTGCACCTTGAGATTGTCTTCCTTTTCTGCTTTTCTCGCAAGGGAGAGCTTGTTGTATTCAAAGTTCTCACGGGCATCGGAGCAGATGATCTCGATGTTGGGTTGCTGTGAGAGCAACTGCATCAAGTGGTTGATCTTGATTGCGATACTGGTTTCGGACAGCACCGAGATATTGGTGGGCTGAACGATGAAATAAACCACCTCACCGTATCGCTGTGTCATGAGACCGTTCCTTGAGAAGTGGCTGATCCCGACGAGCTCGGCGGTTGACATTTTCTTATTTGCCATGTCGTGACTCCTTCCATTCGAAATATTGCTGTGTGGTTATAAAGAACCTTGCGGCTCTTTTTATAAAGTCAAGCACCGAGTTTTCATCAAGGCGCATTGACAGAACTCCGTATACCAGAGTAAGAGCCGCAGGTAGGACGAAGCCGAGCTTCGCCCATGATACTACCGAGATGGTAAGGGCGATAGCAAGGATGATGATATCCTTCAATCCCCAAAACCAGAGCTTGGCTTCTGTTCGCATATTCTGCGGATAAAGATATTGTCTTTTCATGTTGTTATCTCCCTTACTTTTTCGCAATCATTCTCGTAAGATTAATTGCGGTGGTGGTTGTGTGGACTGCACTCATAGCGTTGAATCTCGTGCTTGTATCAAGGCCGAAGTGCTGTGCGATTCGAGGTACTTCGTTTGCCGCTAACATAACACCGAGACCGAGGAGTGCGTGAGACTGCATTGTAATCAATCCCATCATGAGCAGAGTTGTCTGCATAAAGGTCGTGAAGCACAGGGCGACAATCTGTTTACCAATGGGATAGCGTTCTCGCAAGCTTTTTGCGATGTTGCTTAACTGGCTGAAGGAATATTCCATCACATACCTCCCATTTCCATGCTGCTATCAAAGCAATAGCCTTGGTCGGCATACATAGAGATATAGTCCTCAACCGCATCGGAGATTAGGTTGTAGTCATAGGCAGTCGGCTTGTAGATATACCAGTCGACTCTTTCGCCGTCATCCCATACGTGAGGTGCGCGGTCGCCCTTCATACCGATGATATCGGAAAACTTCAAGGTTTCGCTGTCAACCGTACCTTCGTGGCGGTTAATGATGGTCAGTCGCAAAGCATCGTACTGACCGGAGATTTTTGCGTTTACGAATTGCACCTTGGCTCGGAGGTCTTCGCCGATCTTGGTAATCATGGTTTTACCTGCGAATACGGTATCGGCAGAGATGCGTTCCGAATCATCAAAGAGCCTGTGCAATTCTTTTTCGTAAAAGGTCAATAGATTGATCTCCTTTCTTACATAGTGATATCGAAGGAGTTGTCCATCGATTCGGATTCCGTTATATCTATCAGATATTTCGAATCCACAATTACCTCGGACTCGTTTCTGCCATCGAAATAGGCATAAATGTGAGATTTATCGATCTGCGCCTGATACACCGTACCGTCTTCATCGAACCGTGTGGCGAACCACTCTGCAACGCTTCTGTCCAGTGTCCACGAGAGAGCTTTGACATTTTTGCCGTTAAACGAAGTAACGCCACGATAAACTGTTACCGTGGCGTCAAGCTCGTCGAGCGTATTCAGTTCGTCTTGGGACATCAGATGTCTTGGCTCTGCCGACTGAAACATTGACAGGAGCTTGCTCTGTGGAAGGTTGGGATCGTCATTCGGGTTCTCTGAACGTATCCATGCATCGGCAAGGATCTGCGAGAAGTCCTTCTTGGAGAGGTGGTGGGCAGCATACTTGAGGAAAGTCATGCCGTAGGGCTTGTTTGTCATCATATAGATTTCAAACGCACTCTTGGCGGAGCTTATCTGTTCGCTTACCATCTTACGCCATTCGTGAAGGGCTTCGCTGTCGGCGGCAATATCTACGCATTTCGGTTCGCCGTTTCTCATTACCATGGTGAAGCCTGTATTGGTGAAGGGATGCTGTACGATCATAGGCGAATAGGCGGTTTTATTGATGTCGGTGTAAAGCAGTGTTCGAGCCATTGCCTTTACGCCATCCAAATCTGTTGTTTTCCTATTTACCATATACTTTCTCACATCCCACCCATAGACATTCCGGGCAATTCCATCTGATCTACGATCTCAACTTCGCTCATGTCGAAGTTGCACAAGGAGTAATACTCTCGGCTGGCATAGGGATGTCTTTCGAGGTATTCCTCATTGGAGGCATTGATGCCAAGGTCGGGATTGCCGTAGGCGTCGGTGGTTTCATAGACTCGCTCGAAGCTGCCGTCTGCCATTCGGATATCCATACCTGCCTTGATCTGGTTGCCGTTCTTATCAAAATAGTTCATTGGTTCACCTCTTTCCTTACCAACGGTAACGGTCTTCAAAGCCTTCGCCTTTGCGGAGTTCTGCCATGAGCTTTTCTCTGAATCGCATATCTGTGCATTCATCGATCTCACCATTCTCAAACTCCAAAAGCGGAGTACCGTCTGCTTCTGCGATATATCCGCAGTTGTGTGTGTGAATGAAGTCAGCCACTTCCTTCATACTGTGAAGTTGTTTGCCCTCGTCATAGAGTCCGATATGACCGAGGAGCATGTCGTAATACATTTCTGTCATGCTCACCCCCAATCAATCCCGAAGAGTTCATCGGGAGAGTAATTGCAGGTGAAGTCAACAGATTCAATGTGGTCGCAATGACCGGAGAGGAAGTTCTCGTCCTTTTGCATTCGAAGATGGAAGTATGCCACTTCCTCAATGGAGGCCTTGAACGTTTCACCCTCGCCGTACAGATACGCATCTGCGTGTACGGTGATCTCGGTGTCTTCCTCAATACTGTCGAGGAAATCCTCGAACGTGGTGTAGTATTCAAAGTCATCAAACTCTCTCGGAATACCGCTGACGAGGAATTCAGCTTCGTTGCCATCGGGCGCGGACACACGAACGTGGGAGAATAGAACTGACATTACATCCCACCCATCGTCATGCCGTCCGACATGAGTCTGTCTTCAAACTCGTCTTGATTGTCGATATAATAATCGTCACCGGAATGCCACAGGCTCACGTACATGAAAGCACCACGGTGTCCACCCTCGAAGTAGATCTCTCTCTGCTCGAATCCTTCGCCAAGGCCGTCCGAGTTCTGACCGGAGATCCAATCCTTGAGATCCTGTTCTTCTTCCTCTGTGAGGGGGCCTGCTGTCTGTACGGTGATACATCCGTAGAGCTCACCGTTTCTGCGTTCAAAATCCCAATCAGCGGAACGAAGCTTTTCGGAGACTCCATTATTACCGTGAAAGTATTCGGCCATGTTGTTTTCGTCGATGTCGTTATATTCGATCATTCGCTGACGAATCAAGTCCTCGTGCCGTGCTGCGAAGGCTGCATCTTCCTCGTAGCCGTCCTCATCAACTTCGCCCCAACTATTTGTTCCGTGTACTTGAATGGTAAGGGGACAATAGTATTTGGTTGTGACCGACTGGGGATAGGCTTCGGTAAGCATTCGGTTGAGCTGCTCGTAGGAAGCAAGACCTTCGACCTTCACGGTGTCCTCAAACTCTCGTTTGCTCAGATAGGGGAGGTTGTGCATCAGAGCGATGGTGTCATTGAACGTGTGGAATCGGAAGCCTGTGTGGAGTGCTTTGGCAATGGCGTTTTCTACGATACCTCTGCAGTCGAGAGTGAACGAGAGACCTTTGTCGGATTCCTCATTATATTTGATGTCATACTCACTTGCATGAGTTGCACCCAAATATGCAAGAGCACCTGCGAGCTGTCTGCGTTCGACGGGGAGTTGAACACTGGCTGTGTAGTCGCCGTTTGAAATAATTGCATTCATCTGTTATCATCCTTTCTGCAATAAAAAAAGCCAAACGCTTGGCTGATAAGCATTTGGCTATGTATGCAGAAGGCTTTTCTTTGACTTCTGTGTATCAATATTTGGTTTTCGGTAGTTCGAATCTGTCCATTGAAAGAAAAGAGCTATTTTGTATTTACCGTTTGAAGCGGTTTCAAACCGATGCGGCGGTTCGAATCTATTCAAACTGAAATTGCATCTATTTCAGCTTTTCATTGTTTTCGGCAGAGGGGAATATGTGGTAGTTCAAATCTGTCCAAAATGCCTTTGCATCTATGGCTTTGTAAATAATTTTTTAACGGGAAGAATTTTTGAAAGGCTTCGGAAGGTGTGTGGCGGTTCGAATCTGTCCACAGTTTTGGCTCTGTGGGGAATCTATATCAAAAAATGCATTTCGGTAGTTCGAATCTGTCTACAGACCCGAAAAGCCCGAAATGCATCTACAAAATTTCGAAAAACTTTAGAGTCGAAAAAAACGGAGAAATCTCTCGAAATCTCCGTTTTTCTCGTTTTTTCGTGCCTGCATCTAAATCAGACAC
>CAYWAD010000064.1:0-8412 GCA_964456045.1 uncultured Lachnospiraceae bacterium | reverse complement strand
ACGACATAATCGCCATAAGCCATAAGCAATCTATCGAAGTCAACACGTGTTTGTATAGACATTTTAGTTGATGCCATAAAACGGATATTGTACAAGCCGTATTCGTGTGCTTTCGTTTCGAGAATTTGTCTAAAACCGACGTCGGCACTATCAACATAAACATTTATACTACCACGCATAAGAATCGTTCCCATTTCGCCATAATATTGAGACCATTCTATAATTTTACGGAGCAGTCTATCGGCTTGTTCAACGATTCCGATATTCTCGCGGTCGTCAGTATTGCTGTAATTGTCTGCCATATTGTTGCTGTGAAAATATTCGTCGATAACAGCAACTTTTTGCAAGTCAGACGTTATTGCGCATAATGACATAGTGGTTGCAGCGCGAACTTTTGTATCCGCGTTTTCGTTTTTGCCGACTTTAAGAACGTGACCGCCACCGTCAGACAAGCCCGTATCAATACCGATTGAGAAGTCAGCCCATTGTGTACGCGTTCCGCCGTTGAGGCCAAGAAGCGTTGGCAACGGAATCACGAGCGAATCGTTCCATTCAGGATAAACGGCCGCAGTCGTATTACCGAACATTCCCAAAAACTCTACCTTATAGATTTCGGGAGCCTTTCTGCGCATTTCAAGAGCGGCGGCGTCATAGTTTTCGACGTCTCTAAATTCATTGATTTTATAAGTCGATTTGTGGAGATACAAACCTTTTCCGTAAGGGCCTACAAAATCGGGGTCGTTATAATCGGCATAAGTGTTTTCGGGATTGTCCAAATACTCGTAATCGTCATCGAGCCTATTTTTGAAGAACTCTTGATTGAGCCACGAATCGCCGTCCCACGCATTAAAACACATTGTTACTTGGAATTTTAATCCGTCGGGAAGACGTCCACGCAAAGAACCGTCAATTTTACGGAAGTCTGCATAAGATGGTACTTCAAACGCCTCGTCGATATAAGCGTCGGTAAAATATCCGTGGGCGAAAGTAATGCCATTTAGAGATGTCGGGTTATTAAGTCCACGGAATATTATTTGTTGCCCTGTCGGCTTATATTCGATAACGAGCGGATTCTTTGAGATTTTGAATGCGTCTTCAAAGCCTAAATCGACAATGCAACCGCAAACGTTTTCAAACGTTGATTGACGGTTATCGCTATCGTTTTGACGTGCGATAAGAACGTTTCGTCTCGGATCGGATATTAGTTTCATTATCGGCTCATATCCGATAATATTTTTTGATTTTTTAGTAGAACGCGCACCACAAAAAAGACGATAACGGCATTTGTTGTTTAGGAACCATGCATCCGTATATCCGCCCCCTATAAGTTTTTTTAGAGAAACAGTCCCGTCTTTATTGAAAATATCGTCACGCATTGGGAGTATCCTCGTCAGGAACGTCTTGTTCAACGTCAATAAGTTCAATCAAATCATTATCGAGCAACGTTTTAATTTCGTCAGCGCAATATGTATCGAGGTGAACAGACGCATAATAGATTTTTCTATCAAATGGGTCCATACTTGAAAAACCAAGCCAGCCATCTGTGGTTGGTTCAATTTGAATTCGCCAATCAGTAAGAACGTGTTTGAAACGTTCTCCGAGAACGGCTTTTCCGTGTCTGTATTTCAATCCTAACGCCTTTTCAATCTCTTTGCGATGATATGAATAGATTTTTGTGCGCCATTCGGGATTATTATAAATGCCGTTCAAGCTTCCGACACACAAATCACCGTTAATATCTTGCGGAACAATCTTTATGAGAGTTGGTGGGTCTGAATCGAATGCTTCATAGCCCAAATCTCTAAACTTTGAAAGGTCGGTGCCTTCTTTAATTCTATAAACTTTCCCTTTAATTTTCATAGTGTTAAAACCTCTTTTTTAATGCTGTTTTTCTTTTTTTATATGCGTTCACGCAATATGGAATATCCACATCAACGTAATCATATATAATCGGCTGTTTTTTGTTTTCGAGATAACGTTCTATACGTCCTGCGCATTGCACAATAAGTCCTTTTTCTTTTGCGGGAGAACAAAAGTGTAATGTATCCAGTTCTTTAATTGAAACGCCCTCTTTCAATAGTGCATAAGTCGCAACGATAACGTCCCAATCCACATTTTGTTTCAAAATCGCCTCGCGTTTTTTTGCGGTAACGTGACCGACGCACAAAACTGCGTTAATACCTTTATCTTGAAGCATTTTCACGAGTTGTTCGCAATGTTCAACACGAAGCGAAAGAACGATTTGTTTTCGACCTTCTTTCGCGCATTTGACAACGTTATCCACAATGAATTTGTTGCGAGCCTCGTTTGCGTTCAATTCGGTTATGAGTTTATTATAATCGAGCATACCAGCGGTATCGTATATATTCCAAAGCATAGAAGACGAGAAGCAATTTTCGACATCGACTTTGACGTGTTCCGCTTCCATTGTCTTTACGCGGTCTCTATCGACCTTATACGTGGGCGAGAACGTTCCGTTAGGGTTTGTTCCGATATACGCATACATCGCGTTTATAAGCCCGTCAGCGCGCGTAGGAGTCGCCGTAAGACCGAATTTATAGCGAGCAGGAATTTTCGATATAACGCTCGTAAACATTTTCAGTTTTGTCGGCGTTCCGCAAACGTGAGCGGCTTCATCACAAATTATAACATTAAATTTGTCTTTATACAAGTCCGCATCTATTTTACTCATTGTTTGGACGGTAGAAATTGTCACGTCTTCACCGATTTCGAGTTTACCTTCCGTTGTCAAACCGATTTTTGCAGTGGGATAAAGTCGAAGAAGGTCGTCTTTTGCCTGTCTCAACAAATCTCCCGTATGGCACAACCACAACGCTCTCTTGCCGATTCTGCGGATTATTTCCATACCGAGATATGTTTTTCCCGCTCCGCAATTTGCGACAATGACACCGCCTTTTGCATTGATTGCAGCGTTGATTGCGTCTTCTTGATAATCATAGAATTCGATACCGTCCGCCTTAACGTCCCTAAACGAGATTTCGCGGTCTTTATTGAACGACTTGTAAATCACTTCACTTCCGCGCTCAATGCGCGTTTTGAGGGCATTCAGACAGCCAAACGGCGCGACAAGAACGTTTCCGTCATAAGAATATAAATGTAGTTTTTCAGGAATGCGTCTCCAACGGATTGTGTCTTCCTTTCCCATTCTCATAAGTTGTGTGTATTCGGGATTAGTAAACACAAGATTGTTTTGACACCATATCGTAATATCTTGTGTCGGACGCTCTATCCTAATATCGTTTGAGATTATTGTACGCATAACGCTTCCCCTAATTCAATTAAATCCTCAATTTTAATTGATTTCCCTTTGTTTTTTTCAAGTTCTGTAATAGTATCGAACGGCAAATAATAGAATTTATATGTCCGTTCCCAATATATAGCAAATCCCGTATGAGATATTTTTGCAAATTCGTGGGCGTATGTCATCGCTGTTCGTTGATTCGGCTCAACCCTATCAAAAGTGAATGAGGCTTTCTCTTTTTCAAGGTGTTTAGCGTCAATCAGCCACACGTTATTGTATCTGCAAGCAATAACGTCACAAGGCTGACCGCCAACCTTTTTAGGTACTACATACGCCCAATATCCATTCTCCCGAAGGAAATTGGCAAGTTTTAATTCTGTGGAATTTCCCACAATGTTTTGAATCGAGTTTGTCATTGTTGTCTAATATATACTCCGTTTAAGCGAATGCCATAATAACATAGCACTCCGACATTGTTCTTTTTCATTGTTATGCCGTTTTTAGAAGTAAGTTCTGCGCTGAATTGACTTTCTTTCTTAACAAATTCAGTATTGTTTGACGCCCAAATTTTATATTCTTCATACATTTGAGTGCATTCTATGCTCGCTCTCGGGTCGATAACGCATTTTTTATCAATGAATTGCGAAACGAGGTCGTTTTTCTTCTTGAACGCTTCAATATCATTCACGACTTGTGGCGGTTTAATAAGACCGTTCCGTTCTTGATAGCGCAAAAAGCCTTTTATACACCACCCCAAAATCTTATCGGAATCAAGTCGGAGTTTGTCGGGCAATGTTTTGTCCTTTTGCTCGTCCGTAAACGTGTTTCTAAACGTGAACAAGAAAATACGTCTCCAAATACCGAAATCGTTTCCGCGCACGTTCGGTAAGTTGTTTGTGGACATCCAAATCTTGAATTTAGGATAGAATTCAAACTCGTGACCGAACTTAAATTGTGCAGATATTTTGTCGCTACCTGTCAAAATCTTAATGCGCGATTCATTCAGTTTGCCTCCGTCATCGGTTTCGCCTGTTTCAACGAAACGTGCATATTGCAGTTTCGCGATAGAATATATTGCCGAACTCGATTGCGCTTTGCTTTGTTGAACAAGAACCGACGAATCAATGCTTGTTCCATAAGTTCCCAAAATATTTGCTATGGTTTCTGTAAGCGTTGATTTACCGTTTGAACCACCACCATGCAATAGGAACATAACTTGTTCTTGTGTTGAACCCGTAAGCGAATATCCCAAACACGTTTGCAATGAATCAATAATCGCTTGCGTATCTGCCGCATTTCCGTTATCGAATACGCTCCATAGGAATTTCTCCCAAACTTCCGACTTCTCAAAAGACACTTTCGTGTTTGTGTTTTTTGACATAAGTTTCGTTTTATCGAACGGCCCGATTTGACCTGTTCTCAAATCGACAATTCCCGAATCCGTATTCAAAAGATAATCGTTTTTATCAAATGCACTGCTTTCAATCGGAATATCTTTAAGTGTTGCGAATTCCGAAAGCATTGCGTCTTTGCCCGCTTTGTTTGCGATTCTTGAAGTGTTCTTTCTTGACGCTTGCAAAACTGTTTCCATACGTTTTGCTTCATCAACACGACCGAGAGAAGAAAGAGATTGTATTTTTTCTTCCATCGCGTCATCGTCTTCTTTCATTATTTCGACAAGTCTATTTGCGTATTTTCTAATAGTTTGCGTGGTGTCTTTTATCCACGTTTTGCCCGTCCAAAACATAAATACTTTATCGGTTACATTATATTTGAACAAATCGCCGAAATAATCATAAAATTTGAGTGCGTTCCCCGTATCAGAATACGAATATGAACCGTATATTTTTTTTGTCCTAAAAATCGGGTCGCCGTTTTCGTCAAGACTTGGGATGTATTCGGCATCGTGTACGGCTTCGTTTTTAACCTCAACCGTTTCCGTTTTGGAAACAGTTGTTTTCGGGCTTTCGATGATAATTGCGTTTTTGCCGATTTTTACCTTGTCTACAAACTTGGTTTTTACAAACGTTTCTCCGACACCATTACAAGCCGTTTCAAGCGTTATTTGTCCGTATGTGCGCACGCCACGATGTTCATCCCATTTTGGACGCATTAACCCACTGTTGCGGAAGATTCTATCCATTTGCGATATATCTTTATTGCACCAAAATGCGAGCATACTACAAAAAGCCAAATCAGCCTTAGACGCATCTCCACCTTGAAGACTTATATCGCCGTTATCATAGTAGCGGAAGAATTTATCACATTGTGTTGAGTTTGCGACATTTTGCAAAACTTCCTCGTCTGAGAGTTTCAACGTTTCGTACATTGTGTCGTTCGCTCTAAGGTACTGTGGCGCGGAATTGGCAACAGCAACGGGAGTAAATACATATTGTTCCCAAAGTGGCTTAATTTCGATTTCACGCTCTTGTATGGGTTTGTTGCGAATCGTTTTACCCGTGAAAGCAAAAAATCTGTTTGCGTCATACATCTCAACGCAACCTTTTCTTCTTGAACCCTCAGGAAGTTTGCCCTTGCAAATAATATGAATGCCCTTTCCGCTTTGTGACCATTCCGTATACGAATCCAGTTGCGCAACAAATTCGTTTGCAAGTTTTT
Organism: uncultured Lachnospiraceae bacterium; assembly: GCA_964456045.1. GTDB lineage: Bacteria > Bacillota > Clostridia > Oscillospirales > CAG-272 > DTU064. Next base: position 2,531 of record CAYWAD010000064.1, on the reverse strand, counting down.
TGAATTCGTTTTCGTCAACGTCTCCGTGATTGTCCAAATCGACACCAAAGATTCCGTCACCGAGAACGAATCCGATTCCGTCATATCCGTATTTCACACAGCCTGAAAGGGCAAGATTAAAGGTAGACCACGTTAACGAATCGTTTACTCTTGCCATTGTGCCCGTAAGAGAATTATACGGACGTTTTGTGGTTTTGTTCCCCGCAAGAGTTTCGACTTTGTAGCCTACCCAACGTTTTAGAGATTTCAATTCAGAGGGTATTTGTTTATACCTCTCCGTCAATTTTTCGATTGTTGTCATAAAAACGCGCCTCACTTCGTTTTTTAGATTTTTTGTTGCAGATGAATAGATAATACAAAACCCTATCGATGTTGTCAATAGGGTTTCGTAAAATTTTTTATTTTTTTTGTTAAAACGGAAGGTCTCCGTCAACTTCAGTCCAAGACTCTTCTTCGTTACCGCTATTAGAAACTGTTTCGATTTCTGACGGTCTATATGAAAGATATTTTACAATATTTTTATCATTTTGATGATAAGTATTTGCAGGCTCAATATCGACAGAAATAATCATTTTTGAGCCATTGAGATATTGTACGAGTTCATCATAATCGTCAAAATCGAGTTTTGCATTAGGAATTGCAGACAAAAGACCATTGATTTTCGTTTTGTTATAATCATCTGTTCCCTTTTGCTTGTAAATTGCGTCGAACACGTAACGGCCTGCGAAAGATTGCTCTACATCGTCTCTGATTTTGAATTTGCAATTGATATATTGCTCATTATCGCTATATTTTCTTGCATATTCGCAAGTGAGAACGACTTCATAATCGCCTTTTTCAACGAGTTCAACTGTTTGATCTACTTTGCCTGTAAAATTAAGTGCCATAATTATTTATTACTCCTATTTATTGTTTTGTTTTTTCATATTCTGTTTTGCATTCTGCCGAACACAATGCTGTGCCGTATTTTGCTATACTTGCCTCGTATGTGTTTTTGTTGATTTCTTTTCCACAAACACTGCAAAAATATTGTGTTTCTTTTTTCTTGAGTTGTTTCGGTGCGGGTGTGTCTTTTATTCTAAGACAAGGAACAAGGTCTCGTTGCCATTTTGTAGTTGTTTCGAATACGACAATTTGTTTGCCTATCCAACCGTCAATATCTCCCGTTCCAAGTGCTTTCTCAATCGCCTTACAATTGGTTTTGTTAAGTATCATTGGCTTAACGTCTATACCGCTTACATTTGTCTCTTCAAAGTATGCGACAATGCAACGGTCTTCTTTCCCACCAGGCCCCGTAACGGTTTCTTGAATTACTTTTTTAATTGTAACAACGATTTGGTCTACTTTTCCGTCAAAAGAATAAGCACCCATATAGTTATAGTCTGCAAGTTGCTTCCAGTGACTCATTTTTGTTTCTCCTTCTTTAATTTTTTGTCTACACATTTATATCCTGCTTCACGGAGTTGATCGCCCGTTGCGCCGATATAATCAAAGTCAATTATGACCGCTTTTTTTGTTTCTCTACAATATGCGCATTTTTCACATCTGTTTGGTGCGATTTTGCCGTCAAGAATTGCTTTAATGCGTGGCAAGTGATGTTTTACGATTTCAAGTGCCTTATCGAGTGCTTCTTGCGGTATTTCAAACGCTCCTATGTCAGACGGCGTTTCTTTCGTTATGCACGCTAAAACGCATTTTAGACGTTTTCCAGTATTTTGATATACGATTTCTTGAAAGATTGCGAGTTCAATATCGTAATTGTATGCAAGCGCAAAATTGGTATAACCGCCAAACGCATCCGACCAAACACGATTAAAATCTTTCATAACTTTCAAGTCAACAATTTTATCGTCTTTGAGATATGAGTCCATTTTGATTTTGAATGGTACGCCGTCTATTACGCCACTCATAATTGCTTGTTTTTCGCCACTAAGCAATTTCATCATATTTTTGTCAGATTCGATTCTTGCGATAAGCTCTTCTGCTTTTTTGAACCCTGCCTTTAATTCGCCCTTTGCTGTCAAAATTTCGGGATGATTTGCCTTGAATTCGTTTAGTTCTCCACTAAAATATGCGTCAACATACGAACCAACGAGTTGCGATTCGGTTGAAGGCGTATAATAATTCGCCGCAGCACATGCCTCACATTCAAGAAAACGACAAAATCTTGAATACGACATATAATCGTGATTGCTTATGTAGTTTTCTTTAGTCAATGATGTCAGTTTGTTCATCTTCTAAAATGCTAATTGCCTCCTTGCTATCGATTCCGAGTACGCTTATTATCTTAAAAAACGTATCGGGGCGCGGCGCGTTTCTGCCATTTTCGATATTTCGCAATTGAACTGCCGATATGTGCATTTTTTCTGCCGCATTTGCCATCGTGAGTCCTTGTTCATAACGTTTGTTATGCACGAATTCTCCGAATTTTTTGCTATTCATTTTGTATCCCCTCCTTTATTGAGTTTTGCCGCATTCGAAATTGCTTTTGAAACTTTCTGCAAATCTTCAAGCGGTATTAAATTTAATTC
>CAYWAD010000063.1:7194-8437 GCA_964456045.1 uncultured Lachnospiraceae bacterium | reverse complement strand
GCAAGAGCGAAACCGTTGGAGGCGTCGCTGCTGCCTATCTTGATTGCGACGGGGGTGTAGTCCATGGAGCCGCAGATATTGCGCGTGAAAGGATAGAGAAGGCAGTTTGTGATCGTGGGAACAGTGCTCCACTTGTGGTTTTCCGCGCCGAGAACGGCTTCCGTTGTCATAATGTTGGGGTATGTGCGCGACTCTCCTCCCGGATGAACACATCCGTGATAAAGCACCATAAGTCGATTTTCCGCGGCGCAGATCGCGGTCTTTTCCATAACGCCGAGGACATTCGGTGCGTCGGACTCAAAATAGTCCGTCTTTAAGCCGACAACGCCCGCATCTGCCCAGCTCTTAAAGAGCGCTTCCATGTTGCTCTCGTCCTTTATGTCGCGGTAGTTGACCCAAACGAACAGTCCCACTCCCTTCGATGCGGCATAGTCGCATATTTCTTTGAGTCTGGGTTCGAATGCGCGCCAATACGCGTCAAGGCAGACATATTCCCAACCGTTTTCGGCTGCGAAATCAATATATTCGATGTGTTTGTCGTAGTTAGACTGCTCGCCGTCCTCGCTCCACCAGCTCCAAGCGACTCTGCCGGGTTTGATGTAAGATGTATCGGCGTAAAGCTCCGAATCGGGATCGGGATTGAGGTCCGTCATGATGGAGGTCGTGGTAAATTCTTCGAGATCTTTTGAAATTATGATAACACGCCAAGGCGTCGAGAATCCGTCTACTGTTTTTACGCTTGTTATGTCGATGTGACCGGGGCGGTCGAGCTCACCGGTTGCTTCGTTTTTCGGATCGCGATCCAGTCCGAACTGCCAGCGGAGCGAGAGAGAGCCGCTTTCCGTCATAAGTCCGCACGCGGAATATTCTGCGTTATTGTTGATGATGCCTGCCTGAGTTATGAGCATCCAATGATCCTGATGATGAACAAGGAGCGGAGTTGAGAGTTTCGCCGTGAGTGATTCAAGCTGTGCGGAGTTTCGCTTGGTGTATTCCGCTTCGTATGTTGCGTTTATTAAATGTGACCATGTTGTTGAGTGATCGGGGATGATCACCTCGGAAAGCTCCTTTTCGACTGTGACTTTAGAGGTTTCCGTTACGTTTTGAGTTACATTTTCGTATTTATATGCGACGCCGTCGTCATGAACGCGTATTACAAAATCAAATGATGCGCCGGATTCGTTTTTTAGCGTAAAACGCGTTTCGTTATACTCGTTCAGCGCCGTTGCGTTCATACCCGTGA
>CAYWAD010000063.1:5090-7094 GCA_964456045.1 uncultured Lachnospiraceae bacterium | reverse complement strand
AGCGTAAAACGCGTTTCGTTATACTCGTTCAGCGCCGTTGCGTTCATACCCGTGACGAGCGAATATGTTTCTTTTTTGTAGTCTGCTTTAACTGAATCGGGTGAGAGCGTAAGTCCCGTTGAAAGATCACAGCCTTTGAGCTGCATACCTATCTTTGACGAAAGAACAAGAACGGTGCCTTCGTCAACGACGGAATAATAATATGTTCCGTCCGCATCACGACGAACTTCAACAACGGTTTTTCCGTCGGGGGAAACGGTTTTGAGCTCGTCAACAGCCGTGAGCGACTTGCCGCCGTAGAGTTTGAGATCCTCCTCGGTAGCGTAGCTTGAAGCACCTTCGAAGATGCAATCTCCGTTGAAGTTCCAGATATAAGCGGGAGCCGTTTTTTTAGCTTCATCGGCTGAAAGAGCCGAATCGTAGATCCTTATGTTTCCGAGCAATCCTTTATAATTGTTTGTGTCATCGTAAACGGAATTGCCGATAGAAGTGTTCACGTACTGATCGAGGATGTATTCGCCACCGTCGTATATTCCGAACAGATATTTTAATGCTGATTTGAGATTGCTTTGCTCCGTTGAAACTCTGCTGACCTTGACTTCTTCGCCGTTGACGTACATCGAAACGGCATCCGTCGAAACGGAAAGTACGACTTCGGACCACTCTCCCTTGGAAACGGCAGAGGTCGTTGCATTGTAGCGAGGCTTGAATCCGTGAGGCTCCGCGTAATCTTTGGAGTCACCGGCTCCGCCGTTATTGTATGTTGAAGATGCGGTATATGTACCGTTTATTGTGCGTCCGCCGACGTAAATGCGAAGATCTCCCGCAACACTGAGTGAAATTTCGGGAGCGTCGCGCCAATTTGTGTCTCCGACGCCGTATCCGCAAAGATTGGTTTGGAAAAGGTTTGCGTCGCTTTTTACATCGGACGCGGGCTTTGCGTAAAACGAAACGGTAAAACCGTTTTCGGTGTGTTTCCAAATATTGGAGGGAAGTTTAAGAAAGCCTATTTCACCTGTCATAGATAAGACGTTTTGACCGAGCTGTTCGTCGTACACGAGCGAAATTCCCTCATCGTAAAGGACGGCATCGCCGTCAAGAATTCCGGCGCTTGCGACACGAACACCGTCCCAATTTTTAATTTCCGGAAGGGAGACATAGCTGAACTGTTCGTTATATGAGCTGTCTGTTCCCGTATCTGTTTCGGTGTTTTCGGATGAATCGGACGAATCATCGGTATCCGCCGGATCACCTCCGCAAGCGGAAAGCAGCAAAGCTGACGCGAGCAGCGCCGATATTATACGTGAAAATTTTGTTTTGTTCATTTTGGGCTCCTTGAAATATAGGGTATACACTTATTATAAGTGGAAAAGGTGCGTTTTTCAATGTATTTTTCACAAATTAAACACGTTAAAGATGTGTATTTTACCACTTTACAAAATTGATAAGAATATGATATACTTAATGCATAAAAAATGCTTTGCTGACGCGAAGGGTTCGCCTGACGCGGAAGGGAGTTCGTGGTAATGACTTGTCCCTGTCGGGGGCAGGTGTTTTTGCGCTCCCTTAAGGGAGCTTTTTTGATATAAATTTAAGGGAGCGAAAGGAGCAATGGAAAACAGAATCGCACTACTCGGCATAATTGTCGAAAAAGAAGACGCCGCTGAGCCGCTCAATCGTCTGCTTCACGAATACAAGGATCGCGTTGTCGGTCGTATGGGTCTGCCCTATCGCGACAGAGGCGTGAATATTATAAGCATCGTTATCGACGCGCCGGCAGACGAGATCAGCGCGCTTACAGGCAAGCTCGGTATGCTCGACGGCGTGACGGCGAAGGCGCTGTACAGCAAGCTTCCGGAGGGCGGCAAATGACGGCTCTTGCGGAAAAGCTTTGCCGTGACAGAAGGCTGAACGAAGCCGAGTTTATACGTCTGCTCGAAGAAAGAAACGCGGAAACGGCAGCGTTTTTGGCTGATTTTGCCGTTTCGGAACGCAAAAAAGTTT
>CAYWAD010000063.1:0-4990 GCA_964456045.1 uncultured Lachnospiraceae bacterium | reverse complement strand
GCGGAAACGGCAGCGTTTTTGGCTGATTTTGCCGTTTCGGAACGCAAAAAAGTTTACGGTAATGACGTTTACGTCCGCGGACTTATTGAGTTTTCGAATTACTGCAAAAACGATTGCCTTTACTGTGGCATTCGCAGATCAAACAAGAACGCGGAGCGCTACCGTCTGACAAAAGAGGACATCCTCGCGCGGTGTCGTGAAGGATATACGCTCGGATTCAGGACTTTTGTTATGCAAAGCGGCGAGGATCCGCATTACACACCCGAAAAGCTCGCGGAGATTGTCGCTTCGATCAAATCGGAATTTCCCGAATGTGCCGTCACGCTTTCGGTTGGGGAGCACAAGCGAGAGACTTACGCGCTTTGGAAAGCCGCCGGAGCTGACAGGTATCTTCTTCGGCACGAAACCGCGGACAGCGAGCATTATTCGCGGCTTCATCCGTCGGAGCTGACGCTTGAAAACAGGCTTCGCTGCCTTTATGACTTAAAATCGCTCGATTATCAAGTCGGTTGCGGCATTATGGTCGGATCTCCGTATCAGACTTTGCAAAATATCGCGAAAGACCTCGTTTTTATGAAGGAATTTGAGCCGGATATGGTCGGAATCGGGCCGTTTATCCCTCATCACGACACACCGTTTGCCGATCGCGAGCGCGGAAGCCTTGACTTGACTTTATATCTGCTTTCGATCGTTCGAATAATGCTTCCGAACGTGCTTTTGCCGGCAACGACGGCGCTCGGCTCGATTCATCCGGAAGGACGCGAGCTGGGAATTCTCGCCGGAGCGAACGTATGTATGCCCAATCTTTCGCCGTCGGATGTAAAGTCAAAGTATAATCTTTACGACGGCAAGCTTTCCTCCGGCTCGGAATCGGCTGAATGTCTCACGGAGCTTACGGAGCGTATGAACAAGATAGGATACCGCATTGCGCTTGTGCGCGGTGACGTTAAAAAATAAGAATCACAAAACGAAAGGAAAACATCATGTATAATCCCAAATCAATGAAAGCGGAGGAGTTCATTTCCCACGAGGAAATACTCGACACGCTTAAATACGCGGACGAACACAAAACGGACGCGGAGCTTATCTCGTCAATCATCGAAAAGGCAAAGCTCAGAAAAGGACTTTCTCACCGCGAGGCGTCTGTTCTTCTTGCCTGCGAGCTTGAAGACAAGAATCAAGAGATCTACGCCCTTGCGGAGCAGATCAAAAAAGACTTTTACGGTAACAGAATCGTCATGTTCGCGCCGCTCTACCTCTCTAATTACTGCGTAAACGGCTGCGTTTATTGCCCGTATCACATGAAAAATAAACATATCGCGCGCAAAAAGCTGACTCAGGACGAGATTCGCGCCGAGGTCATCGCGCTTCAGGACATGGGTCACAAGCGTCTCGCGCTCGAAACGGGCGAGGACCCGGTAAATTCTCCGATCGAATATGTGCTTGAATCCATCAAGACAATCTATTCCATCAAGCACAAAAACGGCGCCATCCGCCGCGTCAACGTTAATATCGCGGCAACGACGGTTGAAAATTACAGAAAGCTCAAGGAAGCGGGAATCGGAACCTACATTCTTTTCCAGGAGACTTACCATAAAGAATCGTACCAAAAACTTCATCCTACGGGCCCAAAAAGCAACTATACATACCACACCGAAGCACACGACAGAGCAATGCAGGGCGGCATCGATGACGTCGGTCTCGGCGTTTTGTTCGGGCTTGAGCTTTATCGTTACGAGTTTGCCGGACTTCTCATGCACGCGGAGCATCTCGAAGCCGCATTCGGCGTAGGTCCGCACACGATCAGCGTTCCGCGAGTATGTCCTGCGGACGACATTAATCCCGACGAATTCGACAACGGCATCTCTGACGAAACCTTTGCCAAGATCGTCGCTTGCATCCGCGTTGCTGTACCGTACACCGGTATGATAATCTCCACACGAGAATCGCCAAAGGTAAGAGAACGCGTGCTTCATCTCGGTGTTTCCCAAATTTCCGGCGGCTCACGCACCAGTGTCGGCGGCTACGCAGAGCCGGAGCCTGAGGATGAAAACTCGGCTCAATTTGACGTTTCGGACAGAAGAACGCTCGACGAAGTTGTCCGTTGGCTTATGGAGCTCGGTTACATTCCCTCGTTCTGCACCGCTTGCTACCGCGAAGGCAGAACGGGCGACCGCTTTATGTCGCTTTGCAAGTCCGGTCAGATTCAGAATTGCTGTCTGCCGAATGCGCTCATGACGCTCAAGGAATACCTTGAGGACTACGCTTCTCCCGAAACCAAGGAAGTCGGCAAGAAGATTCTTGAGGACGGCGTAAAAGACATCCCCCACGACAAGGTTCGCGGCATCGTCACGGAAAGACTTGAAAAGATCGCCTCCGGCGAGCGCGATTTCAGATTCTGATATGGCAGAGCTTAATCAAACTCCGAGCGCACAGCGCGTGCATATCGCGTTTTTCGGCAAGCGCAACGCAGGAAAATCAAGCCTTGTAAATGCGTTTACCGGGCAGAAGCTTGCGATAGTTTCCGACGTTAAAGGAACAACGACGGACCCGGTGTATAAGGCGATGGAGCTTTTGCCGCTCGGTCCCGTAATGATAATCGACACGCCCGGCATCGACGACGAGGGCGAGCTTGGCGCGATGCGTGTCGAGCGCGCGAAACAGGTACTCAGAAAGACGGACATTGCCGTTATCGTCACGGATGCTTCCTCCGAGCCGGACGCCGCCGAAACCGAGCTTTTGGAGCTCGTTAAATCACGCGGAATCCCCGCTTTGATTGCAAAAAACAAGTCGGATCTTTTGCCTGCGATCCCCGACGGCGACGAAAATGTCATTTATGTCAGCGCAAAGACGGGCGAAAACGTAACAAAACTGAAAGAGCTTGCGGCGCACATCGTGAGCGACAAGGGCGAGGAGCGCAAGCTCGTGTCCGATCTTGTCGGCGCGGGCGATGCTGTTGTACTCGTCACGCCGATCGACGAATCCGCTCCCAAGGGCAGACTGATCTTGCCGCAACAGCAAACTATACGCGACATTTTGGACGCAGGCGCATCTGCGTTCGTCTGTCGCGATACGGAACTTGCGCGGACGCTTGAAATGCTGACGACTCCGCCTAAGCTTGTTATCACGGACAGTCAGGCGTTCGGAAAAGTTTCGAAAATCGTGCCCGAAAACGTGCCGCTCACGTCATTTTCCATTCTTATGGCGAGGTACAAAGGCAGCCTTTCAACCGCAGTCAAGGGGGCTGTCGCGCTTGACGGAATCAAAACCGGCGATAAAATTCTCATCGCGGAGGGCTGCACTCACCACAGGCAGTGCAACGACATCGGTTCCGTTAAAATCCCGACGTGGATTCGCAAATACACGGGTGCGGAACCCGAATTTTGCTTCACTTCCGGTGCGGAATTCCCCGATTCGGTTGACGAATACAAGCTTGTCGTGCATTGTGGCGCTTGTATGCTGAACGAAAAAGAAGTCGCCCATCGCAGACATTTATGTGAGCGAAGCGGCGTTCCGATCACGAACTACGGCATACTGATTGCTTATGTGAACGGTATTTTGCGCCGTTCTGTCGCGCCGTTACCCGAAATAACGCTTTGAACAAAGAAAAACAGCCGCAGATTTTAGCATCTGCGGCTGTTTTTATGTAATTTTATTTGCGGAAGAGTTGGAACTCGCCTCCGAGCACGAAAATGATAACAGAGCTTGCGATCAGCGCTACAACGGTAGCGGTGACGGCGAGAATTACAGTGCGTAGTTTGCGATCGCTTTGATTTCGATCGCTGTCGCAAAGCTTTTTCCCTTCCGAAAGTCCTGCGCGGCGAAGCGCAGTTCGAATCGGCTTATAGATAATCATAGTTACGGAGGCATTCATAATCGCTTTGCAAAGATTGAAAGGGAAAAGCAATGTCGGAAGCATAGCGATAACGTTTGTGCGGTCAACGCCCATGTAATAAGGGGTGATGAAAATGTTTGCGAGCATCATAACTGCTGTAACCGCCGTCACAGAAGTAAGTGCGGAAGCAACAGCTCCCGCAAAGGAATGATGAAGCTTATAGACAGATCCGCATACAAGCGCAAATGTCGCGCTCGAAAGCGCATTCATAATGAAACCGTATACTCCGGTGTCGCTGACCGACACAGCCTCAAAAAAAGCGACTGTGACTGCCGAAACGATACCGTATACGGGACCGTAAAGAAACGACAAAGTTGCGATCACCGCGTCCTTAAAGTCAAAAGTAAGGAAGCCTACCTTGAATCTGAACACAAATACGCACAGATACGCGATTGCGGTAAGCATTGCGGAGACGGTGAGCCGTCTTACATCATATTTTTTTGCCACTGTAATCTCCATGCCGTCATAGGCGGCTTAAATAAATGTTGAAATTGCTCGTATTTGCAAAGCAAATTTTTATGTGTCACGTTACGCTTTGTTTTTCTTATAAATAATGTTGAGTCCCTTGAGAAGAAGATCCTTGTCGAGTATTATTTTGTGAGTGCAAAGCGGCGCTACAAACTGAGCGATACTGCCCGTTGCGAGGACGGTGTACTCGTATCCCCGTTCCGCGGAGATTCGGTCTATGAGACCGTCGATCATTGCGGCGGTGCCGTTCATGATTCCGCTTCGCATACAGTCAACGGTGTTTTTGCCGACGATCTGTTTCGGCTTATCGAGGCTGATGCCGGGCAGTTGCGCGGTGCGCCCGGTAAGAGCGTCAAGCGAGATCATAACGCCGGGGCAAATCACGCCGCCGGTGTAGACATTGTCCGGCTCGATAACATCAAGCGTTGTTGCCGTGCCGAGATCAAGCACGATCAGCGGCGCTTTATGCTCCGCTAAAGCCGCAACCGCCGTTACGATTCTGTCGCTGCCGACCTGAGATGGGACGTCAACGTGAATGTTAAGTCCGGTTTTCAAACCCGGGCCGATAACAAACGGCTCTTTACCGATCGCTTTGATCACGCCCGTGCGGACGGAATTGAAAACGGG
>CAYWAD010000062.1:0-8457 GCA_964456045.1 uncultured Lachnospiraceae bacterium | reverse complement strand
AATGCGTGTTCAATGCGTTTGAGGCGCGTCTTTGTGCCGGAGTTGCGGAGGTTGGTACCCATGAGTTGCGTCTGCATCCGTATCTGTTCCCGACAGGACTTAAAGGCGAGCCGACGTTCGCTCCCGGCGGTCATCCCGACAGAGACGCAAGACGTTATTGGGCTTGCGTCCGCAGAGCGCTGCTCAGAGTCAAAATCGACAGGATCGGTCTCGGCGGTTATTTGTCGTTGACAGAGCCTTTCCCGGAGTTTCAGGACGAAATTGCCAATATCGCAGACGAATTCCGTATGCTCAAAGGTTTTCATGAAGCCGGCAAGCCGTGGAGCACGGGAGTACGTGTGGCGATACTTCAATCTTGGGGCAGCTTAAGAACATGGAACTGCTCCGGCCATATGCATGAGCACCCCGAACTTCCGCTCAATCACATCTACGAGGCTTTGGCGGGCCAGCCGTTTGAGGTGAGAGCAATCTCACTTTCCGATGTCGCGAAAAACGGTGTTCCCGATGACGTTGACGTGATCATAAACGCAGGACGCGAGGGTGATGCATGGTCGGGCGGCGCAAATTGGACTCCCGAAGTGCTCGAAGCGCTGAATAAATTCGTCGCTCGCGGCGGCGGATTCATCGGTGTCGGTGAGCCGTCCGCGCTGAGAAAATCAGACGGAAAGCTGTTCCGAACCGGCGATATTATCGGCGTTGATAAAGAAATTGGCGAGACCGTATGCTTCGAAAAATATAAGTACAGCTTGAAAAATGAGCATTTTATAACAAAAGACACAAAAGCCGTGCCGCATTTTCATAATCACGTTTCCGGTGTGTACGCTCGCGGAGCGGATACGGATGTGCTTCTTGCTTCGGACGGGGATGTTATACTTGCGACAAAGCATTTCGGTTGCGGTCGCGGCGTGTACCTTTCCGGCTTCACGTTCTCTGCCGAAAACGCACGTATGCTTTACCGCGCTATTCTGTGGGCGGCAGGCAAAGAGGAGCTTGAAAACGTATACATGACATCGGATCCGAATTTTGAGTGTGCGTATTTTCCTGCTACCGATAAGCTTGTTATTATAAATAATTCAACCGAGAAGAACTTTGTTACGATAAAGACTCCGTCCGGAGATGTTAATACTGAAATTGACGGCGAAGGAATAGCGGTAATTTAAGAAAAAGGATATAAAATGAACGATTTTTTGCTACCCGACAATATAATAAAAGTGCTTACGGTGCTTGAAGAAAACGGCTACGAGGCGTATGTTGTCGGAGGTTCAGTGCGCGATATGTGCAGAGGCGTTACGCCGCATGATTACGACGTAACCACCTCGGCGCTTCCCGACGAAACCAAAGCGTGCTTTGACGGTTGGCGTGTTATCGAGACGGGAATAAAGCACGGAACGGTGACGGTCGTCTCCGACGGCGATCCCGTCGAGATCACGACGTACCGCACGGACGGCGAATACAGAGACAACAGGCACCCCGTGTCCGTCAGCTTCACTCCGATGCTTACGCTTGATTTGTCGAGACGCGATTTTACCGTTAACGCGATGGCATATTCGCCTACAAGAGGGCTTGTCGATGAATTCGGCGGACAAAATGATTTGAATCTGCGTATGATCAAGTGCGTCGGCGAACCGGACAGACGCTTCGGCGAGGACGGACTGCGAATTCTTCGTGCGCTTCGCTTTGCTTCGTGCTTAGACTTCGAAATTGAGCCGAAAACTGCCGAGTCTATCTTAAAAAACAAGCATTTGCTCGAAAATATCTCCGCCGAGCGCATCTGCGCGGAGATATTCAGACTTGTGACGGGCGCGGGAGCGGAACGTATTTTGCGCGAGTATGAGCCTGTTATGCGTCTCATACTTCCCTCTGCTTTTGAGGGTGATTATGAGGCTTCGGTGTCTGCGCTCGGAAAGTCTAAAGCAGATCTGATTTTGCGACTTTCGCTGTTGCTTCGCACGCCGGACGGCATTTGCGATCTTGTTCGACTTAAATCCGACGGTGCGACACAGCGTGCGGTTCGCGCCGTAACGTCGCTTGCCGAGTCGGGGCTGACGGACAAGCTTTCCTTGCGCCGCGCTCTGCGCAGAAACAGCGCCGAAAACGTGGCACGCGCGATAGAAATGCTGTGCTTCACGGGTAAAATAGATTCAAATGAGAGGGAGCGTCTGCTTAAATTGCTCAAAGCGACGGAAAACGATTGTGTCACTCCAGCTATGCTTGCCGTCAGCGGCGAGGATATTATTTCGTCGGGGGTCGATGAGGGTAAAGCTGTGGGCGAAATGCTCGAAAAATTGCTTGAGCTTGTTATCACGGATACTATCCCCAATGAAAAAAACGCGCTTTTGACGGAAATTTCCCGACTGAAAGGATAACACCTGTGGAAAACTTTTGCCATAAAATACTTTTGACCGCGTTCGATGCATTCGGCGGCGAAAGCCTCAATCCGTCTGCGCTTGTGCTTGAACGCGTGGTAAATTGCGACCCGAATGTGATTATAACGAAGTGTTTGCTGCCGACTTCATACGATCGTGCCCCGGAGGTGCTTCGAGATGCGATTGCGAAAGAGAAACCGAACTTCGTCCTTATGCTCGGTCAGGCAGGCGGCAGATCGGGAGTGACTCCGGAACGCGTGGCGATAAACTGTATGGATTCGATCTGTGCCGATAACGACGGTAGAATATACACCGATGCTGTGATCGTTCCCGGCGGTAAAGCCGCGTATTTTTCAACATTGCCTATACGAAAATTGACGGAAAGGCTGTGCTCGGAGGGAATATTATCGTATGTTTCGAATTCGGCAGGCACTTTTGTGTGCAACCGCGTGATGTATGAAGCACTTTTGTTGACGGAAAATACCGACGCGAAAGCGGGGTTTGTTCATATTCCTTATATTCCCGAACAGACTGAGGGGAAAAAGGACGGAACTCCTTCCCTGCCGCTTGATGAGGCGGTGCGTGCGGTCGAAATAATAATAAATGAACTGAAAAAGACTTGACACAAATAAAAAACAGGCTAAGGAATTTTTCCTTAGCCTGTTTTGTTTTATGCTTGATTATTTGTCGTTTTCGGAATCTTCTTCGGGCTTTTTACCGGAGAGAAGAATGTTGATTACGATGCCGAGGATGAGTGCGCAAGCAACTGACGTAATCGTAACCTTGCCGATTGCCATAGCCATTCCGCCGATACCGGAGATGAGGATAACGGATACGGTAAAGAGGTTTGCGTTGCTTTCAAGGTCAACCTTCTGGATCATCTTGAGACCGGAAACCGCGATAAAGCCGTAAAGCGTTACGCAAACGCCGCCCATTACGCAACCGGGGATGGAATCGAGGAACGCAACGAAGGGGGATATGAAGGAGACGAGGATAGTGAGAACTGCGGTTGCGGTGATGGTAACAACGGAAGCGTTCTTTGTGATCGCAACACAGCCTACCGATTCACCGTAGGTGGTGTTGGGGCAACCGCCGAAGATAGCGCCTGCGAGGGAACCGATACCGTCGCCGAGGAGAGTTCTGTGCAGACCGGGATCTTCGAGGAGATCCTTTTCAATGATGCTGGAGAGGTTCTTGTGGTCCGCGATGTGTTCTGCGAAAACGACGAACGCAACGGGAACGTAAGCAACTGCGATGGTTGCGAGGTAGGAAGGCGTGAACTCGCCGATGCCCTTTATGGCTTCGATAAATGTGAATTCGGGAACGGAAACGAATGTGGAAAGTGTAACACCGTCTGCTACGAGAGCCTTGAAGGGCTCGAAATCAATGATAACGAGAGCGGGGATGTTAGCAACCGTACCGATTACGGTGAAGATGAGGCCTGTTACATAGCCCGCAAGGATACCGATGATGAAGGGGATGAGTTTTGTCATCTTTTTGCCGTAGGTAGACGCGAGAACGACAACGATCAAGGTTACCATAGCGCAAATGAAAGATACCCAAATGTTAGTGGACATTACAAAAGAGCCGTTATCGTCCTGAGGGCCGTAAGAGAAAACGTCTTTGATAGCCGCGCCGGCGAGGGAAAGTCCGATGAGGGCAACGGTAGGCCCGATAACAACGGGAGGCATAAGTTTGTTGATCCAGTTTACGCCTGCGAACTTAACTATAAGCGCGAGAATAACGTAAACAAGTCCTGCGAAAGCGGCACCGATGATGAGACCGAGGAATCCGAGCTGCATCGAAACACCGCCTGCGAATGCGGCGAGCATAGATCCGATGAAAGCGAAGGAGGAGCCGAGGAAGACGGGGCTTCTGAACTTAGTGAAAAGCTGATAAACGAGTGTACCTACGCCTGCTCCGAAAAGAGCCGCGGAAGCGGTCATTCCGTTTCCTACGATGGCGGGAACTGCGATCGTGGCTGCCATAATAGCGAGAAGCTGCTGGAAAGCGAACACGATGACTTCACCGAACTTCGGCTTATCATCAACATTGTAGATTAGTTTCATTGAAAACTATCCTCCGTTAAATTTTATATTAATAATCTCCGTCTGAACGTGGGAGAAGATTATCCTAAGCTTGCGTCGCAGAGAAGGACGCATGTTTCGCCGTCAAATTCGGGAACGCGAACCGCGATGACCTCGGATTTTGATGTGGGTATGTTTTTGCCGACAAAATCGGGACGCAAGGGCAACTCTCTGTGCCCCCTGTCCACCAAAACGGCAAGCCCGATTGAAGCGGGGCGACCGTGAGAAAAGATGCACTCGATGGCGGCGCGCGCCGTTCTTCCCGTGTAGATAACATCATCAACTAAAATCACGCATTTTCCGTTTATGTCCACGGGGAGATTCGAATCCGACATCTGCGGCTCGGTGCTTGCCTCGGAAATGTCGTCGCGATAAAGGGTGATGTCGATGTATCCGACCGGAACGGAGACGTTTTCGAAGCGATTGATGTTGTCCGCGATCATTTTTGCTATCGGCAGACCGCGACGCTTAATTCCGACTAAAACGAGATTTTCGACTCCGCGGTATCGCTCGATTATCTCGTGTGTTATTCTTGCGATGGATCGTTTGACGGCGGATTCGTCCATAAGCTCGGCTTTGTTGGTCATGCGAAAGGCTCCTTTCGAGCAAAATAAAAAGCTCGCACAGAGGCGAGCCGATTTTTCGATATGCGCATTTGCGCGGAACAAGACCGCGTGATGCAATGCATGACAATTCAAAAGACCTTCTCGGTATCTCTGTACCATGTTAAAAATCTCATCGTCACATAATAACACGAATAAATGCAAAAGTAAATAGTTTTTGACGAAAAAATCAAAAAAATGTTATTTATATATGAAAAAGCTTGCATCCGAGGAACGAATGCAAGCTTTGGTATCAGAACAGTGACGTAAACTGATCGAGTATTTCTTTAACGTCAAATCCCATGCTTTCAAGCAGCAGGCTGCCGAGCCAGTAAGTTGCGCCTGCGAGAGCCGCGGACAGAACGAGCCGGATCACAGTCCAGATGATCGTCGCGCGGGAGTAGTTCTTCAGGCTTTGCTTTTTGGGCGCGAAGCAGAGAATGAGGCAGACGATCCAACCGATGACGGGGATCGAGTAAACGAAGGAGAGTCCGAAAAACGCTCCGGTCGAAACGATGCCGTTTTCTTCGGGGATCACGGTTGAAACAGGCGCAGGTTCAACAACAGGCGCAGGTTCAACAACAGGAGTTTCTTCAACAACAGGTGTTTCTTCAACAACAGGTGTTTCCTCAACGACAGGTGTTTCCTCAACAACAGGTGTTTCCTCAACGACGGGAGTTTCTTCAACGACGGGAGCTTCCTCAACAGCAGGTGTTTCCTCGACAACGGGAGTTTCTTCAACAACAGGTGTTTCCTCAACAGCAGGTGTTTCCTCAACAGTGGGCGCAGGTTCAATTGTGGGAATCTTCATTCCGCACTGTGTGCAGAATATCATATGATCTTCAAGTTTGTAACCGCAAGCAGGGCAAAAACGAGCCATACATTACCTCCGATATGCCAAAGGCATAAAAATGATTGTGCGGTGAATATCGGAATTTTACGGCACCGCAAGTACATTTTACAGTATGCAGTAAAAAATGTCAAGGAAATTTAGACGTTTGGAGCTTATTTTGTGCTGTCGAGACGCATTTTTTCGAGCAGACAGCCGCCTACGACAGCGAGAGTTGCGCCGAGCGCCGCCGCTTCCGCTATTACGGGCAGAAGCCTGCGCGCGATATGGTAGTCGCAATGTCCGTTTTCGGCGCAAAAGCCGAGCAAGAGCGCGGAAAAAAGTAAGCCGACTGATCCGGCGAGGGAAATCAACGAAAATTTTAACGGAAATCGGGGGGATTTGATACGATTATGTATTTTTTTATGAATATTTGAATAAAACAAATTGCCGTTCATATCCGTACCTCATTAATAAAAAACAGTTTTGTGATTTTATTATATATTATGTCGCGAAAACGCGCAACACTCAAATATTTCCTTGCAAAAACTGAAAATTAAAGCAAAGTCGAATTTCGGATAAAATCGGTGTCGTTGCCGAAGCTTGAGCCGAGAGAGGAAAAATCTCGACGCATCGGTACGGCATACTTGTTCGTATTTACGGGAAAATATACCTTTTTTATGCATATCGAAAAACACAGAATCCGTCATTTTTTGAGCGAAATAAGGAGATTTTTTTATTCTCGACACATTTCAGCCCGAATATCAGCGCAAAAAATGCTAAAATTATAATCCAAAATGACTTCAAAAGGAGACAACGTTGTGACAAAAATATTTGAAACCCAAACAAATGGCAGCATTATCGATACGGCTGTATCGTCACAGGAAGGTGTGGTCAGCTTTTATCAGCTTGTGAAGGAGCCGATATTTGACGAGGAAACGAACGCTTTTCGCGACTCGTATGCTTGTTTTATTCTTGCCGTTGCGGACGGCGAAATCGATTTTGCGTTAGTTCGGGATGTTGCCTCGGATACGGAGAGGGCAAAGGAGATGCTTTCTCTGCTTGCGAAGGGCGCGGTCACGCCGACGACGGTGTTTGACGTAATTGAAGACCTGCTTTCGTAATGCTTGCAATTTAATACACTGAGAAAGGCTGTAAGAAACTTCGGGTTTTTTGCGGCCTTTTGATGCAGCTTTAATAAAAAAACGTGACGTTTACTTGAATAATGGATTATTATATGGTACAATAAACATTGTATACGCAAAAAGAAGGTGATAATGTGGACAAGAGCGGAATCAGTCGTATGGTTGAGCAGAAAATCGAACAGGCGATAAGAGATTTCGGTATGGATCGCAAGCTGAACGGCATACTTGTGGGCTATTCGGGCGGTGCCGATTCGGGCGCACTGCTCCATTATTTGCATAAATATTCTCTCGCGCATAACATACATATCGCGGCGGTTCACGTTCATCACGGCATACGCGGAGAAGAAGCGGACCGAGACGAGGAATTTTGCAGAAATGTCTGCGAAAGTCTCGGCGTGAAGCTTTATGTCGAGCATTACGATGTCCCCACCATGGCAAAGGAAAAAGGCAAGGGCATCGAGGAGATGGCGAGAGATGTCAGATATTGGACATTTCATAAGCTGATCGACGAACATGAGGAACTCCGCCACATCGCGCTTGCACATCACGCCGAGGACAATATGGAGACCGTTATCTTCAATATGCTTCGAGGCGCCGGAACGAGAGGACTTGCAGGCATACCGCCCGTGCGCGGCGAGCGAGTTATAAGACCGCTTATATACTGTACGCGAAGCGAGATCGTCGGTTACTGTATCGCAAACGACATCGAGTACGTTACGGATTCGACCAACAATAACACGGACTATACGCGAAATTATATCCGAAAAGAGATTTTGCCGAAGCTTTCATACATAAATCCGTCTCCGGAAATTGCCATATCCCAGCTTTGTACCCTTGTTCGCAACGATGACGTGTACATACAAAATCAGGCGATGAAGTTCATAAAGGAAAACGGCATCGAAACCTCATGCGACAGAAAGTTGCTTGCTTCCCAAGAGCCGGCAATATCGTCCAGAGTCATTCGCTATATGTACGATAGGGCGGCGGAGTCCATATACGGCAGAGAACGCCCGTATGTAACGCTCGATTTCACACATATAAGGTCGGTTTCACGCATTATTTGGTGCGGCGGAGCGCATTCGCGAATTTCGCTTCCGCAGAAAATATGTGCCGCTGTTGAAAGCGACGAGTTCTTCTTCATCGGCGAGGAGGAGTACGAGGGCAAGTATCGGTATACACCGGAGTTTTGGATCCCTCTCGGAGACGGTTTGCACGATATTCCGGAGCTGAATAACGCAAAATTGCTTATATCTCAGTCACCGGACAAAGAATTCGAACTGAAAAACAAGAATATTTACAAAATATTTATACACAAGCGAATTGCCTTTGATAAAATTTGTGGTAATCTCTATATTAGAAACCGCAATCCGGGGGATAAGATCACTCTCGGAGGAATGTCAAAGCTGACTAAAAAGCTGTACTGCGAAT
>CAYWAD010000061.1:0-8499 GCA_964456045.1 uncultured Lachnospiraceae bacterium | reverse complement strand
ACGACCATTTATCGTAAAGATCAATGTAATATCCGAGATTTTCCGTCAAAACGGGACCGTGGAGTGGGCAAATGACGGAAATATCGAGCGAAGCCGCTTTTTTCAGTACAGTTTGTACGGGTGCGCCGTATTTGCCGACAATACCGATATAGTAGCGTCTTGCTTCGTTGATCCACTCCTCATCGGTATCGAGAGAGCCGAATTTGCCGAAGGCGTCCGCGGAGAAAAGGACTTTGGACGCGCTGTCGTAGGTCATGATGACTTCGGGCCAATGAACCATAGGCGCTGTGATGAAATTGAGCGTGTGTTTGCCGAGGGAGAGGGAGTCGCCTTCGCCGACAACGATGCGGCGCTCGGAAAAGTCCGTTCCGAAGAAATTTTTCATCATTGCGAACGCGCGCGAGGACGATACGATCATTGCGTTCGGGAATTCGTTTGCGAAGCTGAGGATGCTGCCGGAGTGGTCGGGCTCCATGTGCTGTACGATCAGATAATCGGGAGACGCAGATCCGAATGTGCGGCGGATGTTCGAAACCCATTTTTGAGTAAAACGGGCGTCAACGGAATCTATGACCGCCGTTTTTTCGTCGAGTATCGCGTAGGAGTTGTACGCCATTCCGTTCGGTACTTTGTACTGTCCTTCGAAAAGATCTGTTATATGATCGTTTACGCCGAGATATTTAATTTCGTTGAAAACCATTTTTGTGTTCCTCTTTTGTAATTCATTAGGATGTATTGTACCACAAAATAAGCGTTTTGTGCGTGATTTTCGAATTGTTTGCTGTTACTTTTTTATTAACGTCGGCATTTTTTTGAGGGAAGAACGCGGATGGCGGCGAAAATGAGAAAAAAGTTCTGTATTTTTGATGAAAAAATTGACTTTTTGATTTTTGTGTGATATTATATCTTGGATATAAAATAATTTATTTAAGAGGTTATGACTATGGCAAAAATTTTGGAAACAATGATGCTTGTATGCTTCGGTTTTTCTTGGCCGATGAACGTTATTAAGGCATATAAGGCACGCACGGCAAAGGGAACAAGCCTTCCTTTTATTCTCCTTATCATCACCGGATATATCGCCGGTATAGCAGCGAAGATCGTTTCCGGTCAGTTCAATTACGTTTTGGTTGTTTACTTTATCAACCTTGCAATTGTTTCGCTGAATATTGTTGTATATTTCCGCAACGTTAAGCTTGACAGAATGAATCAGAATTATAAAAAATAAACTGAAAATCAAAAAAGGTGATGCGCGGTTTTTACGCCGTGTGTCACCTTTTTTATTTGCGGTTAAAAAAGATGATTTTAGCAGTTGAAGAAAGCGAGTGATAAATGTTGCTGCAAAAGCAGAGCTTGCAGCAAGCGCTTTACTTGCGGACTGCTTTGAAAAACACGGCGCAATTGAAGAAAATCTTGGCACTCTACGCCTGCGAGTGCTAAGATTTACGAAATGTTCATAAAAGAATAATAAAATATGTGATAAGTGCGGATATAATATAATCATCAAAAGGAAAGAGACAAAGGAGTTGAAAACCAATGGGTAGCGCGGATGAAAACAGCGAAGCGTCCCGGCATCCGGTTCTGCCGGAAACTTGAAAAATTATCGAACCGGAAATAATATTTATTTTCAAAGGAGATTATTATTATGTTCGAACTCAGACCTTACACACGCAGAAATACAGTTTCTTATTATAACCCGTTCCGTGAAATGGAAGAATTTGAAAAGAAATTTTTCAGCGATCCGTTCTTCACGTCCGGAAATGATTCTTTAGCCGAATTTAAGACAGATATAAAAGACGACGGCGACAGCTACTTGCTTGAAGCGGATCTTCCCGGCTTCGCAAAGGAGGACATCAAGCTTGACATAGACGGCGATTGCCTTACAATAAGCGCAGAGCGCCACTCCGAGCACGAGGAAAAGGACAAAAAGGGCAAATATGTCCGTTGCGAACGTTCTTACGGATCGTACAGCCGTAGCTTTGATGTTTCCGGAATCAACACAGACGAGATCAAAGCAAAATACGATAACGGTGTTTTGAAATTGACAATGCCCAAGAAGGAAAAAGTTCTTCCCGCTTCACGCAGACTTGAGATCGAATGAGCTTAGGTATGCCGAAAACGGATTCAAATAAAAAAAGAGAGAAAAGCCGCCGGCTTTTCTCTCTTTTTTTGCCGTGAGATTATTTTTGCGAAAAATGTAGTCGAAACCGATTGACAAAACAGCACAGGGTGTGCTATTATATTGTTTGGCACACCCTGTGCTGAACGAATCGGAGGTGCTCTATGGACGGAGTAAAAACAAGCCTTATTCGCGATGAAATGTCCGAAAAAATAGTCGAAACTGCCGAAAAGCTCGCATGCTCTATCGGCGCGCATACGATCACGGTCAGAAAAATACTTCGCGAGCTCGGAATCACGAACCGCGTGTTTTACAACAGATTCCATAATCTTGACGAGGTTTTGAGAATCGTATATAAAAATACGATAATGAAAATACGTTCGGGTGTTTCGTCCGAGATTGACGAAAAAAGCGACTTTTTCGAGCACATAATGGAGCTTGCTTCAAGTGCGGTCTGCGCTTCGTATGAGACGAAAAAGCAGTTTTCGCAGTACGTTTTCGAGACGGATTCCGCGTCCGATATGAACCATGGATGGTGGACGGACGTTATAAAAAAGCACATTGAATACGGCAAGGAAAAGGGTTACATCAAGGACGTCGATTCCGATATTTTGAGCTATTCCATATGGTGCTTTTGCCGCGGATATAACGCTGACGCGGTTGCGAGAAAGCTTCCGCCCGAAAAAGCGGTGGAGGATTTTAAGTACAGTTTCGGCTTTCTTATCGAAGGTTTGAAGAAATAATCACGTTTACAAATTGAAAATATATGATCGGTTGAAAGGATCAAAAAATGAAAAAGCAGATTTTGCACGAAAGACATGAATTCGAAAATGTAAGGTCGCTCGTTGAATGGGCGGCGGAAACATACGGAAACGATACCGCTATCTCGTATCGCACGAATCCGCATAAGCCCGAAACCAAGGTTACGATAAGCTTTACGGAGTTGAGAGACAATATTCGCGCGCTTGCAACGGAAATGCTTGCTATGGGCTGTGCCGGTAAGCATGTTTGCATCGTAGGAAAGCTTTCTTACGAGTGGGCGCTTACATATTATGCGGCGCTGTCGATAGGCGCGATCCTCGTTCCGCTTGATAAAGATTGGAACGCGATTGACCTTGCCGATACAGCCTCCAAGGCGGACGTTTCGTTTGTTTTTTGCGACGAAAGCGTGTCCGATAAGATCGCAGTTGTAACGGAGACTGTAAAGCTTGAAGCGGAGCCTGTTTATTTAGAAGCGAAAAAGCAAGAAAGAACGCTCGGATCGCTCGTTGCGGCAGGTTCGGCTAAGTTTGCGGAATCTCCCGACGATTACTTCAACGCAAAAATAGACAATAGCGCGCTTGCGCTGCTTGTGTTCACTTCCGGTACAACGGGAAAGGGAAAGGGCGTTATGCTCAGTCAGACCGCGATTCTTTCCGATATGTCGTACGTGATCCCTTATATTGACACCGGTAAAAAGACGATCGCGGTGCTTCCGCCTCATCATACATACGGTTCAACGGTTATGTTTATCGGACATATGCAGATTGGCTGCGAAATGTACATTTCATACGGTTTGCGCTATATCCAGAAGGAACTCAAGGAGGAGCAGCCGGAGCATCTTATTCTCGTTCCGCTCTATCTTGAAACTTTTTATCGCAAGATAAACGCCAAGGTCAAGGAAACGGGCAAGGCGGAGATCCTCGAAAAAACGATCAAGGCAAGTAACGCCGCACGTAAAGTCGGAATCGACCTCAGAAAGAAGCTGTTTTCTTCCGTTGCGGATGTGTTCGGCGGTAATTTGAAGATGATTATTTCCGGTGGAGCGGCGCTCAATCCCGAAATTATTCACTTCTACGATTCGATCGGTATTTCGACGCTCAACGGCTACGGAATCACCGAATGTGCGCCTATCGTAGCGGTCAATAGAAGCAGAAACGTTGTTGATGGCAGCGTCGGTAACGTGCTTGACATTGACACCGTAAAGATTGACGAGCCCAACGAGGACGGAGAAGGCGAGATTTGCGTCAAAGGGCCGAACGTTATGCTCGGTTATTACAAAGACGAAGACGCAACCGCCGAAGCGTTTGACGAAGAAGGCTATTTCAGAACGGGTGATTACGGCAAGGTTGATAAAAATAATGTTCTTTATATCACCGGAAGAAAGAAGAACCTCATTATCCTTTCGAATGGTAAGAATGTTTATCCCGAAGAAATCGAAAGTGAGCTGGGTGCTGTTCCCGGCGTGATGGACATCATCGTTTACGAGGGTAAGAGCGTCCGCGGAACAGATCATAATGCCATTGTCGCGGAGATCTATCCGGACAAGGAGTTCCTCGAAGCCAACGGAATTGAAGATGCAAAGGCGTATTTTAAGCCGTTTGTCGATGAATACAACAAAAATGCCGTTCCGTATAAGAAGATCAATATCCTTAAAGTCAGAGACGAAGAATTTCCGAAGAACACGCTTCGTAAAATCCTTCGCTTCAAGTTGGATACAACAATCGAATAAAACAAAATCCACGCAGGAAACCTTTCCTGCGTGGATTTTTGCTTACATAATGTAAAATACGATGCCGATGTACTGCGTGACGCTTCCGATAAGCACGAAAACGTGAAAAACCGTGTGCATATAGCGATGCTTGCTGCCGAGCCCGTACATAACCGCGCCGACTGTGTACGAAATGCCGCCGGCAAGTATCCACATCAGGGCGGGGAACGGAATCGCAACAAACGCAACCTTTGCCGCCGCAACGATACACCAGCCCATTCCGAGGTAGCATATCATCGAAAATACAGCGTATTTTTTCAAGTCGATCGCGTTAAGTACGGCACCGAGCACGGCAAAGCCCCATACGATGCCGAAAATTGACCATCCCCAAGCGGGAGAGTATGCGCGCATGGAAACGAGCGCTACAGGCGTGTACGTCCCGCTGATGAGAAAAAATATCGTGCAGTGGTCGATGACTTGCATGACTTTTTTGCCGGTGTTGCGCGGTAAGCCGTGGTAAACGCTCGACATTGTGTAAAGTAGGATCAAAGTCGCACCGTAAACGGCTCCGCTGACGATACCCCAGACGTTGCCGTGAGCGCTTGCGGTCAGTACACAGCTGACAAGCGCGAGTACGCCGAATATTGCGCCTGCTATGTGCGTTGCGGTGTTTGCGATTTCTTCACCGAGCGTGTAATTCGGAAGCTTCCTCATTGAAAGAGGCGTGCGTTTTACCGGAATCTTTGCGCCGTAAGGCAAGCGAGCTGTGTTTGTGTTCATAAGGGATTCTCCGTTCGTGTGTGATCTTTACGTTAACAGTATATGCGAAAATCACATAAAAACTCAACCTACCGTGTCGTTTCTCCCGTATACGCTTTGAATTCCACCGGTAGATTCCGTGATTCTACACTCTACCATAAGTAGAATCGGTGCGAAAAATCGAGCGATATAAGGAAAAACGGGAAACAAACACTTTGGTGCCCCTTAAAAAATCAAGGTAATTAAGAAAATAATTCTTTTTGCCGAAAACTGTCAATCGAACGGCGCAAGCCGTTGACTTTTTTGTTGAAAATGATGTATAATGACAATGAAAACAAAAAAGACCTCCGGAGAGGTCTGCTTTGATTTTACACACGCTGTGTGATCGGCGTAGCCGACGATTTGAGAATTCTTTTATTTGAACTCGTAGTGTAATTTATAAGGGATACAAATTACCCTTTCAATATAACATGAAAAGGAGCTTTTGTCAACATGGGAAACGAAAAATATTATGTCGGATTTGACATCGGAACCGACTCGGTAGGTTATGCGGTAACAAACGAAAACTATGATTTGTGCAAATTCAAAGGTGAGCCGATGTGGGGTGTAACTCTTTTTGACGAAGCGCAAACGGCGGCGGAGTGCAGAGGCTTCCGTACCGCGCGCAGAAGGATTGACAGAAGACAAGCGCGCGTTCGCTTGATTATGGAGCTGTTCGCGGAAGAAGTCGGAAAAGAAGACATATCTTTTTACAAAAGGATCAAGGAGAGCTATCTGTATCCCGAAACGGACGAAGCGAAAGTGCGCCTTTTTGACACTTACGAAAAGCAGAAAGCATATGATGAAAAATACCCGACGATTCACCATCTTATCGTTGAGCTGATGTACAGCACCGAGCCTCATGATGCAAGACTTGTCTATCTCGCTTGCGCGTGGCTTGTTGCACATAGAGGTCACTTTCTCAGCGAGGTGGACAAGCATAGCGTCAACTCGGTTACGGATTTTAAGCTTGTATACAAAGGGCTTGTTAACTTCATTGAGCGTGACGGCGAATATGCTCTTCCGTGGAAAAAAGATGTGAATATCGATACCGTAGCGGAGGCTTTGAAAAGCAAAAAAGGAATTACGAAAAAGGCAAAAGCGGTAACAGAAGCACTGTTTGAGTCCGGAAAAGCGCCCAAGAGTGTAAACGAACAATACGAATACAATTACGAGCTGGTCATAAAACTGCTTTGCGGTGGTAAGGTTGGACTTAAAGAGCTTTTTGACAAGGAAGAATATGCGGAGCTTGAAGAAAAATCCGTAGCGTTGAATATGGATGATGAAAAGCTTGGCGGCATCATGCAAAGCATAGGTGACGACGCGGAGTTGATCTCCGTTTTGAAAACGGTTTACGATTGGTCTGTGCTGGTTGATGTGTTGAAAGGAAAACAAACGATTTCCGAAGCGAAAGTTGAGGCTTATCGTCAGCATAAACAAGATTTGCAAACGCTGAAAGCGTTCGTCAAAAAATATGTGCCCGAAAAATACGATGAAATTTTCCGAGCGCAGAACGTAAAAAACAATTACGTTTCCTACATCGGTAAAAACAAAATCGCAAACGAGAGCGTAAAAGTCGGAAAATCCCAAAAAGAGGATTTCTGCAAGTATGTCCTTTCCGTTTTTAAGTCGGTGACGCCGGACGAAACGGACATCGATGCGTATAACGAAATGCTTTCCCGACTTGAAGCGAATGATTTTATGCCCAAGCAAGTTGACGGAGACAACCGCGTTATTCCGTATCAGCTTTATTGGTTTGAACTCAATAAAATACTTGAAAATGCAAAGGAGTATTTGCCTTTTCTGAAAGAAACCGACGCGGACGGCATCACGGGAGCGGAGAAAGTGCTTTCCGTGTTCGAGTTC
Organism: uncultured Lachnospiraceae bacterium; assembly: GCA_964456045.1. Lineage (GTDB taxonomy): Bacteria > Bacillota > Clostridia > Oscillospirales > CAG-272 > DTU064. The sequence continues at coordinate 1,246 of CAYWAD010000061.1, read as the reverse complement.
AGAGTGCCGTATTATGTTGGACCGCTTAAAGAAAAGAGCGATTCGAAATACAATCATTGGATGGTTCGCGAAGCGGAGGGGAAAATCTATCCTTGGAATTTCAACGATAAGGTGGATTTGGATTCCAGCGAAAACGCATTTATCGCGAGAATGACAAATTCCTGCTCGTATATCCCCGGCGAAGACGTTTTGCCGAAAAACTCATTGGTTTACAGTAGTTTTGAAGCTCTAAATGAAATAAATAATATCAAGATAAACGGTAACGAAATTCCCGTCAAGGTCAAGCAAGATATATATAATGATGTCTTTATGAGTCCGAAAAAGGTTACGCCCGACCGCATTAAAAGCTATCTTGTTTCCAACAACTGTATGGGTGCCGATGATACGCTCAGCGGCATTGACGCTACGATAAAAGCTTCGCTGAAGCCGTTTTTGCAGTTTCAAAATCTCGTAAAAAACGGGTTGCTCACGTATTCCGATGCGGAAAAAATCATCAATCGTGCAACGTATTCCGAGGATAAAGCGAGATTCTCCGTTTGGCTCAAAAAAGAGTCCCCACATCTCCCCGAAAGCGAGCAAAAATATATCTCCGGCTTGAAATTCAAGGATTTCGGCAGACTTTCAAGAAGATTTTTGTGCGATATAGAAGGCGTGAACAAGGCGACCGGTGAGATTTATTCCTCGATTCTTCGTGCAATGTGGGAAACGAACTGCAATTTGATGCAGCTTTTGTCGGATCAGTTTACTTTCGCGGAACAGATCGAGAAAATCGCAAAAGAATATTACGATTTGAATCCGCGCAGCGTGTCCGATCGCCTCGACGAAATGTACGTTTCAAACTCGGTTAAGCGACCGATCATCCGCACGCTCGACATTTTGAAGGATGTTGTCAAAGTGCGAGGACAAGCTCCGGAACGGATTTTTGTCGAGATGGCGCGCGGTGCAAGCGAGGATGAAAAAGGAAAGCGAACAAAAACCAGACTCACGCAGATTTACGAGCTTTACGAAAAAGTCGAGGATGAGGATGTGCGTCATTTAACCAAGCTGTTGGAAGAATGGGGAGACACGGCGCATAATAAACTCCAAAGCGATAAACTTTTCCTTTATTTTATTCAGCTCGGAAGATGTCTCTATACCGGAAAACCCATCAGCATTGAATCCGTTATTTCCGGCGACGGCGCTTACAATATTGAGCATATTTATCCGCGCAGTTTTGTTAAGGATGACAGCATCATTAACAATAAAA
>CAYWAD010000060.1:6758-8748 GCA_964456045.1 uncultured Lachnospiraceae bacterium | reverse complement strand
GACCTCCCCCTTTTGTCAACACCTTTTTTCAGATTTTTTCGATTTTTTCTTCCCGGCGGAGTTCATAATGAATTTTGACAGGGAGCGACAGCCCCTGATCAAAAAGAACAGCCCGCAAATGGGCAGAAAAGAGAGGATTACTCTATGGACGAAAAGGTATTTGTAGGTTACAGCTACGGCAGCTTCCAGACAGACGATAATCGTCGGCAGAACTACTGCAACGTTTTCATGCTCGAGGATTTCAGCGGCGAAGAGAGTTCGGATTATCATTTCGCCGGTCATAAGGCAGTTAAGTATAAGTGCGCGGATACCGCCGTTTTCAGCGGCATCCCTGTCGGCACGGTCGTTCACTGCTACTTTGACGGCAAAGGCCGCCTTGTACTCATGAAGTCTGTCGAAGCTGCCAAGAAGGCGTAAGCTGCGTCTTTGCGGTTGGAAATGCGCCGGAGGGTAGCTCCCTCCGGCGTGCCCCCCCGCTAACAGGGGGGCACTACCTACAAAAGAGATAAAAAGGGGCGTCTCTTTATGGATAGCAGAAATGCGGAAAACATTGTTTTATACGACTGGTTGTCCTTCACCAGTAAGTTACATAGTCCAGATGAACTGATCGCCGCGCTCGGCTTGACCAATCTTCCCTGGACGCAGACAAAAGGTGCGCGCGGATATCAGGATCGCAAGTACTTCTCCTGCATCTCCATCCACTATAATGGCCGGTCTGATATGGGCGTATGGGTGGAGCTGTCCGGTCAGGGCTGCCGCACGTTTGAAGACCTTTCCACGCTGGCTGATTCTCCCGCTGAAAAGTGGCGGGTGCTGTTCCGCTTCATTCAGCAGTGGTCACTTAAGATCACCCGTCTTGACGTTGCCTATGACGATCATTCCGGTCTGCTGGATATCGTGCGTATCTCTTCCGATACGCAGTGCGGTATGTATGTCAGCAAGTCCGATTACTGGGAGGTCATTGTAGGCTCTAAGGGTACAACGATTCAAATCGGCAGTCCGCAAAGCAAGGTGCTTATTCGTATTTACGATAAGGCCGCCGAGCGCGGAAAGACCGGCGAACACTGGATTCGCGTAGAGCTTCAGCTCCGTGACGATCGCGCCATACAGTTCAGTCGGCTGACACAGCCGATCGGTGATGCGTTTGCGGGTGTGCTGCTTAATTACCTCCGCTACGTTGTTCCCGGTGAGGATTCCAATAAATGGCGCTGGGATATGACGGGTTACTGGTGTGACCTTGTAGACGATGCGCAGCGCATCAGTATCTATACCGCACCCGGCATGGAATATAACGAAGAGCGCTGCAAGCGCTATGTGATCAATCAGGCAGGAAATGCCATTGATGCCTGTATCAGGATGTACGGTATCCATGAGTTTGAGGCAATGATCGAGCAGCGTCCCGTTGCTCACAATCCAAAATACGATGCACTCGTGCGTCAGCATCGCTATCAGGTTCTGATCGACCGATACGCGCGGCTGATGCAGAGTTCGTAACACAAATTTCGACGCCGGCGTTTGTCCTGGCTTTCAGAATTGTGTTACATATCGCGGGATGGTGCAGAGGCAGCACACAGGGTTCTGACCCCTGAGGTCGATGGTTCGATTCCATCTCCCGCAACCAGAAAGAGCAGGATCAGCGTTCCTGCCGATCCTGCTCTAATTTCTCTATTCTTTCCTCTAACTCCAAAATGCGCTGGTCGCGCTTTTTGAGTTCCTTTCTGAGGGGGATATAGGCGATAAGCATGATTACAGCCGCTATTAGTGCATATCTGCCTATGTATGCTATTACCATCAATATTCCTAAAATCGTTTGTTTCAACAGTATCATCTCCTCTTGATTATTTTAGCAAAGGCCGGTGAGTTCGTCAATGAAAAACAGGTTTTTATCTATCCTATTAGCGTTCTCTCTGACGCTTTCACTCATGGTAGTTCCGGCTTCTGCTGCTTCATCTACAATCGGGGTTACATCGTCTCTTGATACCGGTTCTGT
>CAYWAD010000060.1:5156-6658 GCA_964456045.1 uncultured Lachnospiraceae bacterium | reverse complement strand
GGGCGCTACGTTTGGGCAGATGTGGGCGCGACCGTGACTGGCTCGGGCAAGTCGGACTATCAGTGGATTGGTGATCGTACCGCTACCGACCGCGCGACCTCCGGCAAGGTGCAGATCATCACACAGGCAAATTTTCAGCTTTTGCAAAATCAGCTCCTGCTTGAGGGAACAAGTACCTATGACGGTTCGCTCGGCACGGAATATCACTGCATCAAGAACGGAAATCGGCAGGTGCTTGCCAATGCGGACGGCTGCCCGATCGTCTACCGTGTGAGCAGCGGGAATTATATCATTGATGAAGACCCCCGCACTCCTGCCGAGGAAGACGAGTCCCCAATCGTCACCGACCCCTCTTACTATATCGATCAGGACGGCAACTTCTATTCCACCGAAAGCCTGATCTACGATAACTCCACGCACACCTATACTTCAAACACCTACGTCTACAATACCACCAATAACACCTATGAGTATAAGACGTGGAACATCTCCTACTACATCAACTATACTTACGTATACAATATCGGTCAGTCCGAAGTGCTTGAAGAGTATACGCAATACTATCAGCTGCCGGATGGGCGCAGCTCTGCCGATCTGACAAAGGAAGAGCTCGAGCAGCTCAACCTCAATATGGACGTGATCAATTATCAGCTGGTCAACGATGCGTCTTCGCTGCTCGGCCTCTGGCACTTTGACGGTGATCTCCGCGACAGCAGCTTTTACGGTGTCGATGCTGAATTTATCTATAATCCATCTATTACCTATCTGGATTCCGGTGCGTTCAACGGCTCGCTTTATATTCCCTCTGTCGTCAGCACTTCCAGCGCCACCGGGTCTGACCCCTATTCGCTGCTGCTTTTCTCTACACCTCTCAGTGACTATGATTTTTCCAACGGTCTGACTATTGAATTTCGTCTCAAGATCGACTATACCGGCGATACACCGCGCTTTCAGGTCTGCCCGGGCAACACGGATGCTAAGCCGCTCTTTTCGGTCGATGGCAACACCTGCCTTGTTTATGGTGCCACTGCTTCCACGCTGTCTTACGGTGTCTGGAATCATATCGCGCTGACATTCGAGCTTTATAACAACAATATATACTATACCGCATATGTCAATGGCGAATTTTGCGGTATGAACAACTTTTCTTCCAGCCTGATCTCTACAAACGAGTATTTGTCCGGCTTTCGCTTTTACACCAAAACCGGCGCATTCTCTCTTGATGAATTGCGTGTTTCCAGCGAAGTGCTCTATGACACCTCCGGCTTTATCGTTCCCTCCGTTCCGTATGACAGTAACCTTGTGCTCGTCCTGCCCGATCTTGACGGCGGCGAGGATACCGAGGTAACAACGCTTTCTTCGCCCGAGGATGCTTTCAGCGTAGAGGCCGTTGCCGACTCTCCGGCGTATGAATCGCTTTCCGCGCTGTCGGATGAGGTGATCGTGACCGCGAACGAAGAGGACGGGGAAATGGTGCTGATGTCCGCCAGCGCCCGCACCAC
>CAYWAD010000060.1:0-5056 GCA_964456045.1 uncultured Lachnospiraceae bacterium | reverse complement strand
ACAAGCTATACCGTTTCGCAGTCCGGTAAAGATAACTATACGGTGTCTTCTTCCGGCACGTCCGGTACGATCGTAAAGGATTCTACTAAAACCGCTTCTTTCACCAATACCTATACCGCACCTTCCACCGGTGAGGATGGCGGGGATACCGGTGGCGGAGACGATACCGGAACAGATACGCCCGATACCGTTTACTCTTCGGACAGTCCCATCCTTGCCGTTAAGACGCAGATTCCCGTGACCAACTATCAGATCGGCGGTGTCCGCCCGACCTATCCCGAGATCGGCCTTGTCTGGGCGCTGGTCGAAAACGGCTATATCACCTCCATCCAAATCTATTCCGGCTATGCCTGGGAAGCGGTAGATGCCCGTATCTGGACGGGTTCGCGCTGGATTCCCTATAACTACTTCAACGTTATCACGCTCAGCGATATGTATGATATCGTGGATGCCTCCGGCAATCAGGGCTATGAGTACCTTTATACGGAAAGCGGCTTCTGGAACTGGTGGCAGCGCGCATGGACGGATTTTATCAAGCTCTTTCAGGGAATGAGCTTTGGCGGCAGCTCCGGCAGTTCCGGCAGCTCTTCCGGCGTGACCGAGGATACCGAGAACAATATCAACAACGGTGAATATGCCGCAGATGATGAAATTACCGTTGTGGAAGCCGTCAGCGATTCCGGTAAGGGTATCTGGTCTATCATCAAGGGACTTTTTCACATTGTCGGCAACGTCTTTTCCGAGGCGGATTCGATAAGCGATGCTTTCAGCACTGCGTTCAGTGACCCGTCAGGACGGAGCTCAGGGGGAAGTAATTCCGCTTTCTATATCTTTGATGTACCTCTTGAACGCATGTCACCAACCGGATAGCGTAACACAGTTTTGCGAGCCGGCAGAACTGATCGCTGCCGGAGCTGCGTGCCTGTTGTGTTACAAAAGGAGTTGATTTCATGGAAACTGTTACCGTTGGTCGAGAGCTTGCCATATTTTTCAAATGGCTTACCGAGCTTTATTCTCTGCTGCCGCCCGCCGTGACTGCTGCGTTTTTCTTCCTTCTTGCGTTTATCGTCTTCTTCGGCATTCTGCGCATGGTGCTTTAGGGGGGGTGATTCCTTATGACAACATTCTTTTCCTATCTGAAGCTATGCTTTGCATGGCTTCCCGCTTCGTGGCAGTTGCTCATCAAGGCCGCGCTGCTCTTCTTCCTCATCTGGGCGCTTGTGCGGCTGATCGCACATATTCTTGACGCTATCCCATTCCTGTAGGAGGTGTTTGCATGGCTGATGCGCTCGCGCTTGTCCGCTGCCTGATCGCCAATATCTGGAATCTGCTCCTTGGTGTTCAGGTTCCTGGAATCGGGATCAGCTTTGCTGCGCTGTTTATCGCGCTCTTTCTGGCTTCCGCTGTTATCTATATTTTCCGCTCCGTGCTTGGCATAAAGAGCGATTCGAAGGAGGGATAAAATGAAAAAACTGTTTCTGCTGCTTTGCAGTATGCTGCTGCTCTGCACGCAGGTCTTTGCCTATGAGGTTCTTTACACCGTGCAAGACCCGGATATGGGATTGGTCTACGTTTTGCTCACGGATGATGGATTGCTTAGTCTTACTGAGGATCAGTATTACGCTTTTGTTCTTGAGCAGGAAAGTACTCCTGCGGATGACGTACAGGAAAGTACCGCTGCGGATGACGTACAGGAGGGGCAGGTCATTACCGCTTCCGGTGACGTGATCGACTATGCGGATTATGATGCCTATTACGCCGCTGACCCCTCGGCTCTCGTTCAGGAAAGCGCTTCTGAGTCCGTGGCCGTCCGCTCCTATTCCAGCACCGATTCAGATTATCCGGAAGGAAGTATGAAGTATGTGGTTTCTTCCATTTTTGGTTCTTATGTTCCTGTCACTGAGTCTGTTACTACTTACCTTGCCGACGGTTCTACAGTTACCACTGAACAGGTGGTCATGGGTATTTCTGGCGTTGACTGGATGTTTCTTTGCGGTGTGCTTCTGTTCAGTATTGTACTGTATGCGTTCCTGCGCCTTCTGGGGGTGATCTTGCATGTCTGAGATGCAGGCTTTCTCTCTCTGGCTGCTGGATGCGCTGGCCGACTTTCTCGCCTCCGAACCCGTTTTCTATCTCTTTGGTCTGATCTGCTTTATCTTCATCGTTAAGGCAGTTCTGATAATCATCAAGCCCCGTGCTTGAAATCTATGAAAGGAAGGTACACTGTCCAGGTTGAATCGATCACGATCGCAACGCTGATTGCGAATGTTACTACTGTTTTTGAGGCCGCTATGGGCTGGGCTGCCAAGGTTGGCGAGGCGATTGCCGGTAACCCGCTGCTGCTCATGTTCGTTCTTATCCCGATGGTTGGTCTCGGTGTTGGCCTGTTCCGCCGTCTGCTCGGTATGCGCTGACTCTCAGGAGAAGGCCGCGCGTGACTTTAGTCCGCGCGGTCTTCTCCATCCCCGGAGGTTTATATGAAACGTCTGATACGTGATGGGCTTTTTGCCCTTGCCCGTTTTCTCGGTTTTCTGCGGCATTTATGCCTTTCCGCTGCCTATCTTTTCAAGTGAGGTGATTCCGCATGTGGTCATTCCTTTTTAAGCTCGCTGCCGGTACGCTCCTTGCCGCTCTGATCTTTGACCGGGCTACCCGCAAATACTGCAATCCCTACAAGCTCTTTCTGATCTTCGGCAAGAAAGGCTCTGGCAAATCAACGTATCTTACCAAGCTCTCTGTTAAGTATCTCAAAAAGGGCTGGCAAGTCTATTCAAATATGCCCGATCTGACCGTCCCCGGAACACGCTATATCAATATTGACGATCTGGGCGATTTTGTTCCCGAGGCAAATTCGCTGCTTCTGGTCGATGAGGTCGGTATGATCTGGGACAACCGCAACTTCAAATCCTTTAAGCCCTCCGTTCGTGACTTCTTCAAGCTCCAGCGTCATTACAAGGTCGTTGTGTATCTTGCCTCTCAGTCTTTCGATGTGGATAAGAAAATCCGTGATCTTACGGACGGAATGTATTTGCAGCAGAATGTTGCCCGCTGCTGGACGGTAGGACGCAAGATCAGGCGTCAGGTCACACTTACCGAGCCGGTTGGCGATATGGAATCCAAGATCGTGGAGTCGCTTAAGTGGTGTCCCTTTTGGGACTGGACGTTTACCTTTATTCCGCATTGGGCAGGTATGTTCGATTCCCGTGCTATTCCCGAAGTGCCCTATCTCAGCTATTCAGAGGTATCCGCTCCTGAAATGGATGACCTTCCCGACCCTGATGATATCCCGGATAATGCCACCAGCGCGCTCGACAAGCTGCGCCGTATTTTTCGGAGAAAGGAATGATCTATGACTTTTGAGATTCGCGTGATTGATTTTTCCAAAGGAACGACAAAGCGGTATTTAACAAAAGATCATGCGAGCGCTTTTGGACGCTTCGAGTTCTATTTGTGGCTCTATGAGGATGACCCAAATGTGGAGGTTCGCCTGTTCACTTTTATGGATTAAGCCGAAAATACCTCAAGCGGTGTTTTCCATCCCAGCAGCTTGCGGGGATAGTTGTTCATCCATGTCTCTACTGCTCTGATGCGGGCTGGCTTTACTTTGTCAAAATCCGTCCCTTTCGGGAAGAAACGCCGAATCATCCGGTTATGATTCTCGTTTGTTCCCTTCTCCCATGCCGAATAGCTGTGGCAATAGTACATGTCAAATCGTTTCCCTTTACAGCGGCAGCTTTTCTGCAACTTCTCATATTGCAGAAACTCGCTGCCGTTGTCTGTTGTGATGCTCTTGAATACTTCCCGGAAATGCGGGGTTTTCCGTTCAAGCCGGTCTATCGCCTTCCGTATCGTCTCCGCTTTTTTGTCCGGTATTTTGATGATGATCTCGCATCTGCTTTTCCGTTCGGTCAGCGTGAGCAGTGCTGACCCCTTGTTTCGCTTTCCCATGATCAAATCCATTTCCCAATGGCCAAATTCCGCGCGCTGGGCGATACAGGCCGGTCGCTGCTCTATGCTCGGCAGTGCCGGATGTGCTATGCGTGGCTCTTTGTCCTTCTTCCGTGTTCTCCGGCTCACCTTTTCCGGGAGATCGATATCTCGCAGTCTTCGGAATACCCGCCTTGTGATATAGTTGTACAGTGTGTTGGTGCAGATCACTGTCCGGTATCCGGCTCTCCGACCTTCGGCGATTGCCGCTGCCGGGGAGTATTTCTCCCGTAAAATCTTCTGTTCCAGAAATGCAGCGTATGCCGGGTCGCTGCCGATCTTCATTTTCCGTCCTTTTCGCGCCGCTCCGGCCTCCCTGATTGCCTGACCCTTTTCGGCGGAGTAGCGCTTTACGTCCCGGTATCCGTCAGTGTGCCAGTAGCTTCCCCGGCGCAGCTCGTTATAAATTGTCTGGCGGCTGAATCCGAGCTGCCGTGCGATCTCCGCAACGGAAATTCTGTTCCGGCGCATTGCTTCCAGTTCGTGCCGCTCACCTTCGGTCATGTAGTGCTGCTTCTTTTTCATGCGATACTCTCCTTATCCGGTAGATGGTTATCGTGAAAAACTGTCCCCGTGGAATATCCACGGGGACATTGTAACACGTTTTTGTGCTCCAGAAGATCTGATCTTCGACGCAGCTGCGCACCGGTTGTGTTACAGCTCCTGCATTTCTCTGATCGTTGCGCTGATCATCAGCATCTGCCGCTCCAATGCGCGCAGTTCTGCGGCATACGTTGTTGCTTTCTTTGACAGGTCAGTGAGCTGCTGCCGCTTGTCCCTGATCGCCTGTTCATATCGCTCAAGCTGCCGCTCCTTCTCCGGCAGCTCGTAGACGCAGCGCGTGATCAGGTTCTCAAATTTCTGCGTGAAGGTGTCACCAATCTGCCGCTCGATCAGCTCCGCCAGCTCGTCTGAGAAGCGGATGCTTCGGATGTTGCTCTTTCTCGCCATGCTCGTTCCTCCCATGATCTGTAGTGTGCGAAGCGCGCGCCCCGCTCGCGCTTCGTTGTTTTCCCTCCATGCAAAAAAGGGGCTCTGTCAGGCGGACCGTGGAATAAATGCCAGTGCG